>NZ_JAXQGC010000046.1:0-69368 GCF_034331125.1 Proteiniphilum sp. | reverse complement strand
GACTCCCAGCTTCAAACACAGTTCATCAATCAGTTCTTCCGCCTTTTGACGGCTCCCGTTCAACAGGTCCAGGTCGGTGGGATACTTGATATCCGCATCACAGACAGTGGCATCCAGTTGGAGCTTACCCTTGTTACCGGGATGTGGATCGGGATCGTCATCATTATCATCTTCTTCATCCTTCGTATCCTTGTCAACCTCTTCTTGATCTGCCCCGGCTTTCAGCTTCAACCCTTTCCTTATCAAGTCGTCCGTCAATGATTCAAAGACATCAAGGTCGATTCGCTTTCTGATGGAGACCAGCAGTGACGGTGTCATCACCTGTTCAGAAGTGAAAGACTCAAGCCCAAGAAAATACTGCACGTAGGGGTTCTCCTGTATCATCTCTATTACTCCACGGTCGTCACTCTTCATGATGTGCTTGATGATAATCACCCCCAGCACAAGTCTGGCATCCTTCGTGGGCGCACCACGATTGCTTTTGAAGTTCTTGTAATAAAGTCGGGCGAACTCTTCCCAGGGTACTATTTTTGAAAGAACAACCCACCGGTTATTCTCATCCAGTTTTGCCTCGAAGGGCATCTTGAACTCTGAAATTGAAAGCTGTCTGGAGCTCTTGTATCGTATCATAAAATGCAAGGATTATGAAGTAAAAATACTCAATTTCTTGCAGTTATACAAATTTTATATCAATTATTTTGCTGATTATCAGCATAAATGTCAATTATTTAGCAGACCCTATTTAACTATAATATACCTCTATACCATATTCCTGCATGTTTAGACTGATGTTTATTTCCGGTATACGCTATTTTGCGTCATTTCTAATTCGTCACCAGTTTGGTGATGAATCATAGAATCCTGATTTCATGATATTTGTGAATTTCTACCAGCTTGATGGAAATTTCGCCAGCCTCACTATAAAACTGATAAATAAAATGTTTGGTATAATACTACAAATAACTTTTAACTATTTGATTATAACTATTTTATTCGCCATAGAAAATAATGTTTTTTATTAAATCAGTCCGACCCCCAAAGCCAATGATACAATGATCAGCATGATCGCAATAGTTACCTGCAAAAACTTCAATGTGACTTTTTTCAAAAGCTTGTTTCCGATATATGCCCCGGCGATTCCCGCAAGTGTGGCGCTAATAACCAAAGGCAGATTATCAACCAATCCCGATTGGGTAAATCGTGTAGCATATACACTCAGGCGGGTAAAATCGACAAAAGTCGACACAACAACAGCAGTCGCAACAAATGCTTCTTTGGAGAGGCCCGCTTTAATAAGGAAAGCGCTGCGCAAAGCTCCTTGATTCCCCGATAGTCCGCCAAAGAATCCGCTCAAAGCCCCGCCGATGGGAAGTTTGTCTTTCCCAAACTGTAATTTTCCGAAATAAGGTATTAAATCAAGACTTGCAAAAATAATAAGCAAAACGGAAATGATGAATTTTACAGGATAGACCTCGATTATCTTTCCAAAAGCCTCGTAAATGAAAAGAGGTTTCAGATCGGAAATATTCAACAGCAGCCAGGCTCCGATAAAAGCACCTATTATGGCGGGAATACCAAAGCGGAGCAATACTTCCTTATTGGCATGCTTGCCGACAAGTAACAACTTAAAGATATTATTGAAGAAATGGACTATTCCTGTAAGGGCTATAGCCAGATCGACAGGGAAAAAAACCATAAAAACGGGTGTAAGGATTGTTCCAAGCCCGAAACCCGAAAAGAAAGTAAGGATGGCGACCAGAAATGCGCACAATGAGATAATAATAATTTCCATGATTTTAATGGGAAGTTGTCATATTCTCTTTTTCAAACTCCAATAACTTCTTTTTTCTCCACATTCCTCCGCCATATCCCGTGAGTGTACCATCCGCACCGATAACCCTATGGCAAGGCAGAATGATAGAGATTTTATTTTTTCCGTTGGCATTGGCAACAGCTCTTACGGCAGAAGGTTTCCCTAAAGCTTCTGCTTGTTTTCCATAGGTGGTCGTACAACCATACGGTATCCGTAACAGGCTAAGCCACACTTTCTTTTGAAATTCCGTACCTGCCAAGTCCAGCGGGATATTGAAATCTTTTCGCTCTCCCCTGAAATACTCATTTAATTGCTCTCGAAGCGTGTCAAAATGAGGATTGTCGCCCTGTATAAGCGGAGCATTGAATTCCTCTCCCAATTGTCTTAATTCCAAATCTATCAATTTATAGTCGGCAAACTCAAACATGCAGATACCTTTCTCAGTCGCGGCGGCAATCATCAGTCCCAAATCGGTTTCAACATATGTTACGTTGATTACACGCTTGTCTTTACTTTTTTGCGGAGAAGTACCGATAATATTTTTGAACATACTGTTGAACCCGCTCAAAGAATCATAACCCGAATCAAAGGCAACGTCCGTTACATTCTGGTCGGATTGGATACGTTGGAAGGCACTGTTCGCCCGATACATTCTTTGGTAAGCATGGAATGTCTGCTTGTAGTTTTTCAAAAACCACCGGCGTACCTGATTTGGCTCTAATCCCATTTCCTGCAAATCGGCATCCTTTATTTTAACCGTAGGATTTTCTTCCATGTATTTCAATAATTGTTTAATGCCGTCAGGCGGATTTCCCAATTTTTCCAACGGTTTACAGACTTTACAAGGTCTGTAACCGTTAAGCATGGTTTCTTTTGCAGAAGGGAAAAACTCTACGTTTTCTATTTTAGGCCTGGCAGGACAAGTGGGTCGGCAGAATATACCTGTTGTTTTTACTCCGACAATGAATACGCCCTCGAAAGAACTATCCCTTTCAAGGAATGCTTTATAGAACACTTCTTTTTCCATTTCCATCTTTTTATGTCAGATTAATTGTTTGAATCGTGGGAAACTCCCTGTCTATTCTTAAATGTATAAGTGCGAAAAAAGGTCGGGATTGACCGTCCTCTCTATCATGCCAACTTGGTCGATAGAATACTGCTAACCGTTTATCAACCTTTCTTAAGTGCTCAATTTCTTTCTTCCCATATTGGAAATGAGTAGCCATATTTTGTTTGATTACAGATTCGAACTGTAAAGTTACGATTCTATTATTCCAAACACAACCGAAAAATTGACAACCTCGTTTATTTAGCCTTTTTTTGGAAGGGGAAGGGGGATAATTGTCCTACAGTAAATAAAAAAGATTGCCCGGTTAGGGACAATCTATATAACTTCATCGAACTTGATCAACCTTACTTGGCAGCTTCGATCGATGCTTTACGGAAAGCTTTCAGTTGTTTTTCCAATTCTAACGAAGCTTTACGTGCACGGGCACCAGCAGCTTTGTTATTGTTCTCCGTTTGAAGTTTTGCATTTTCCTGGAACAACGCAATTTGTTCGTTGATGCTTGTCAATAATGTTTGCATAATTCTTTATTTATTTTTTATAAAATTCCCCGCAAAGGTAATTGATCAAAGCTTTTCTCAAAAATTATCAGGACTTTTATTTGATTTTCTTGTGAAAATTTCCTCCTTTATCTCGTTTCAACGCTTAAAGTTCGGCTGGAAACATGCCATAAGGAGATTATATAGATTTATTCCTGACAGCCATAAATAAATAAGAACGGGAAGGTAACTTTTCATTCATTTCGGAATGATCCCATATATCGAGGAAAATATCCTGTATGATATCTTCAGCCATTTCCACAGAAACAAAACGCCGCGCAAACAATATCAGTGGCGATACGTTTGCCTCGTAATAAATTCTGAAAGATGCGAGACTATTTTCTTTGTTCCTGTCTTTCATCTATGGACTTATTTTCGGTAGTATAAATTAAACTGAACCAGCCCTTTCTTCAATGAATGCAAATTCTTTCTCAGGAAAAATCTCTGTGGCAAGGGATGTGAAATTTGTTCCGACGGACGCAAAGTTATAATATTTTGAACCGCTGTCCAAATTTAATGATTAGTCTCAAAATGTAGTTTTTGGAAAAACCTGTAACTACAACTTTCACAGGATAAAAAACGATAGTACAGATATAAAAAAGCCATCCCGAAGGATGGCTCATATTGTAGTATGTATCAAGAAAATTATTATCTGATCTTCTTGTATCCGTAAACAGCGCGGTCGCCCAGTTCCTCTTCAATACGGAGTAATTGGTTGTACTTGGCCATACGGTCTGAACGGCTCAAAGAACCGGTCTTGATCTGTCCGGCGTTGGTAGCCACAGAGATATCGGCGATGGTAGCATCTTCGGTTTCACCTGAACGGTGTGAAGTTACACTGGTATATCCGTTCCTGTGTGCCATTTCGATAGCATTCAGCGTTTCTGTAAGCGTTCCGATCTGGTTCACCTTGATCAGGATAGAGTTTCCGCAACCCTCTTTGATACCTCTCTCAAGGAACTCAACATTGGTCACGAACAGGTCGTCACCCACCAACTGGCATCTGCTGCCAATCTTATCGGTAAGCAATTTCCATCCTTCCCAGTCGTTTTCACTCATACCATCTTCAATAGAGTCGATAGGATATTTGGTGATCAGTTCTTCCAGGTAAGCAACCTGCTCTTCGCGAGTACGTTTTTTACCGTTCGGGCCTTCAAATTTGGAATAGTCATATACGCCGTCTTTATAGAATTCAGAAGAAGCACAGTCAAGCCCTATCATCACATCTTTACCCGGTTCGTAACCGGCATTCCTGATGGCGGTCAGAATCGATTCGAGGGCTTCTTCGGTTCCTCCGCTCAAATTGGGAGCGAAACCACCCTCATCACCAACAGCAGTGCTGAGACCTCTGTCGTGAAGCACTTTCTTCAATGCGTGGAATACTTCGGCACCCATACGCAATCCTTCTTTGAAAGAGCTGGCACCAACAGGGCGGATCATAAATTCCTGGAATGCGATGGGAGCATCGGAATGAGAACCTCCGTTGATGATATTCATCATGGGAACAGGCAATACATAGGTGTTGGTACCACCAATGTAACGATAAAGCGGCAGACCGAGATAGTTAGCCGCAGCCTTTGCTACTGCGAGAGATACACCCAGAAGAGCGTTTGCACCAAGGTTGGATTTTGTTTTTGTACCGTCCAGTTCGAGTAATCTGGCATCAATCTGGGTCTGTTCCAATACATTCATACCCAACAGTGCCGGAGCAATAGTATCATTGATGTTTGCTACTGCTTTCAACACACCTTTTCCCAGGTAACGGCTTTTGTCTCCGTCACGGAGTTCCAATGCTTCGTTCTCTCCTGTAGAAGCTCCTGATGGAACAGCGGCACGTCCAAACGCACCCGATTCTGTCAACACGTCTACTTCAACGGTTGGATTACCTCTTGAATCCAAAACTTCCCGTCCTAAAACACTTACAATTCTCATGTTGTTGAATTTTATAAATAGATTAATTTGAAAATCCTAATTGATGGAAAATAACCTGATTTCCGTAATGGGGTGTCAGAATTTCTGACCTGCAAATATAGCTATATTTTTGCTACTTTGGGCTGTATCGAAGTAGAAAGTTCAATTAAAATGCTGATAATACCAATTATGCGGCCACACCGTTTACAGTTGAGATAAGTGCAGACAGGTTGGAAGTAAGTAATTTCACTGATATAGCCATGAGGATGACTCCAAAAAATTTGCGGAGGATATAAGCACCACTCTCTCCCAACAGCTTCTTTACCAGATCGAGATATCGCAATACCAAATAGACGATGGCCAGATTCAGTATCACCGCTATAATGATATTCACAATATGGAATTCAGCACGCATGGAAAGTAGGGTGGTAAAGCTTCCCGGTCCGGCAATCAGAGGAAAGACAACCGGGAACAACGTAGAGGAATTATCGGTAGAGGTACTATCATTCTTAAATATCTCTACGCCAAAAATCATCTCTATGGAAAGAATTAATAGCACAACAGCACCGGCAACGGCAAAAGCTGAAATATCAAGTTGGAAAAGTTTTAATATCCATTCTCCGACAAATAAAAAACCTACTAAAATCAGAAGTGAATAGAAAGCTGCTTTTTCGGGATGGATCGTTCTGTCCTGACTCCTTAGATTCAGAAAGATAGGGACTGCTCCTGTTACATCGATAATTGCAAACAGAACCAAAAAAGCACTAATAATTTCAACTCCGTTAAACATTGTCATAAAATCCGATTTAGAATTATGAAAGAGATATCTTACCTTTTGCTCGCAAAAATACAAAATATCAGCCAATCAGCAAAATGATACCTAATATTTGTCAACCAACGTAGCAAAACTTTCATAAGGAAAAGGTTCGGGATGTACCTGATTCAGGTATTTGATAGTCCTGAACGCATTGAAATGATGAAAAAAACGTTTCCGGAATGTAGCAAGGGAAGCACTGTTCTCATTACAATCCCTGACAAGCGTAAGGAAATCGATTTCCCGCAAGAATTGCAGCAATGACGGGTGCAGACCAGCTATCATTATTTCTACCGTTTGCGTATCTTTCCCAAAGAAGCCATCTTTCATATCGAAGAGTCGTTTCAATTCTTCGAACGCCCTCTTCGAATAGGCTCTCACATTACCATCCGGTTCATTTACAATTTTTTGTAATGAGGGTCCTGTTCCAAATGGAACCCGATCGGAAAGTCGTGCCATTGGAAAAACCGTTGTATCTTTCAGTTCGCGAATATTCCCAAGAGCAAATACCTTTTGCAGGAAATAAAAATCTTCCCCTCCCTGTTGTCGCCCCATACCTCCCACACGCACATAGGCGTCTGCCGACACTGCAAATGCGGATCCAATCGTGTGCCAATAATAAGGGAAGCCTGTATATTCCAACATCGACCGAAAATAACGGATATAGGCTTCATACTGCCTTGCTGCGCCTTCCGTCAGAGGGCTACCTGCTTCTACCCGGTGACGAAAATCATGAATGGTGCCATTCAGTGACTTATCACGGGAGAAAGCCTCCCATATAGTTATCAGGAAATTGGACGAGACCGTACAATCAGCATCCAGGGAAACAATTATACCTCGCGGCTTCTCATTACGCAGAAAGTGCTCCACTGCCAGATCCATCCCTATTTTTCGTGCCAGACCCACACCGGCATGTTTTCGCGGTAAATCTTCGAACAGTAACGGCAAAAAGACGAAACTATCTTCATTATAACGCTCTGCAAACAGGTTGGTCTTTTCATAAGAAATCCTATTCTGCGCCACAACCTCCTCACCAGCAAGCACACCCGAATTGAGTATAACCACCGTCAACACGTTTGCATCGGGGCGATCGGCAGCATAGAGATTTTCCAATGTTTCAAACAGGGCGGGTTCGTTGTAGCAGGGAATTACCACGACTATTTCCGCTGCTGTCTCAGGCGGAATGATGGTGTGTAGGTATTCCGTTTTCTGTCTTTCGATATATGTTTTCCAATGCTTCATTTTTTGGAATAAAGACCTCTACCAAGAAAAAAAGGGCAAAATCACACAGTGACATACCCTTTTACCCTGTCCTAAAAACTGTGAAACAGGATTATTTTTCCGAAGTAGCAGCTGCTGTGGCTGGACCGTACTTACTATTCAAAAATTCAACCACTTCGTTGGTAATGTCATATTTGTCTTCGGCAAGCAGGATCGTACTGGTGGTCCTGTTGCTGAATATAATTTCATAATGTTTGTCGCGGTTGAATTCCTTCATTCTTGCCCTGATGGTATCCTCCATCTGGATATTCAGTTTTTCCTGCTCTATCATAAATTCCTGTGTCAACCGTTCGGCCAACTGCTGGTATTCCTGATCCATCTGCATTATCCGGTTTTGTTCCTGCTGTGCCCTTTCCGTGCTTAAGAATGCATTATTGCGTAGTTTGCGATCAAAATCGGCAGCAGCATTACGAATCTGGCCTTCTCTCTGATTCAACGTTGCCCGGGTACTCTCCTGCTTTCTCAACAGCGATTCGTTGAGATCCTTGGCAAAATTATAATTCATCAACAATGAATCCACATTCACATAACCGATTGGCAATGTAATGGAAGAGTCGTTAAGCAAAGTAGTAAGATCTTTTTGTGCGGATCTGCCGGTGGATGGTTTGGATGTAAAATGTAAAACGTAAAGAATAATGATTGCGACCGCCAACACTCCGCTGACGATGTAAGGAGTAGAATTCTTCATTTTTGAGAGATTTAAATATTTTCTGATTTCAACATTTTTTCTATCGGACTTTCTCTTCTGCTTATCTCCGAGTCCTGGGACGTGGCACAATGGATTCCTTTATCCTGTAAAGGCTTGCTATCACCAATATGGAGGCTGGGAAACTCTCCTTTTTTGGTAAAGAAAACACGTATCCCCATCAATAGAATAGCAATAAACAGAATAGCAAAGCCTAAAATGAGTATTTTTATCATAATGATGTTTTTTGATGCCGCAAAGATACTCTAATTAGCCAATTAAACCATATTTTTTGGAATTAAAGATATTAAATTTTTGTCTATCCACCATTTTTCTTGTACTTTTACCCACTCTATAAGCCATCTAAAATAAAATAATATGACGATAACAGATTTACAACCTTCCGCCATCTGGAATTATTTTTACCAGATCACACAAATTCCAAGGCCATCTAAAAAAGAGGAGAAAATCCTCGCCTATCTGCTCGATTTTGCCCGTGAACATGGTTTAGAAGCAAAGCAGGACAAAGTCGGCAATATAGTAATAACCAAGCCCGCCACTCCGGGTAAAGAGAATATTCCTACGGTGATCCTGCAATCGCATGTGGATATGGTTTGCGAGAAAAATTCAGATGTGACGCATGATTTCGATAATAATCCCATAGAGACAATTATCGACGGTGATTGGATAAAAGCAAACGGCACTACGCTAGGGGCTGACAATGGTATAGGCGTGGCTGCCCAGTTAGCTGTGTTGGCTGCCGATGATATTAGTCACGGTAAAATCGAAGCGCTCTTCACTGTGGATGAAGAGACAGGACTGACAGGCGCTAATTCGCTCGACAAAGATCTTCTCACAGGTAGTATTCTGCTCAATCTCGATACGGAAGAGGAAGGTGAAATATATATAGGATGTGCGGGGGGAAAAGGCACGAAAGCCTATTTCAAATACAAGGAAAAAGATGTACCAAAGAAATATTTCTGGTTCAAGGTGCAAGTAAAAGGGCTGCGTGGTGGTCACTCGGGTAGTGATATCGACAAAAAACTGGGCAATGCCAATAAAATACTCACCCGCTTTCTGCACTCCATTACAAGAAAAAAATATGGCATGGCCCTCTCCGAAATTGGTGGGGGAAATCTACATAACGCCATTCCCCGGGAAGCATACGCACTCCTGGGAGTAAAAGAGAAATACAAAGAAGACATAAGGGTAAAACTAAATACTTTTCTGGCTCAGGTACAAGAAGAATACAAACATACCGATCCCGGTCTCGACATTCAACTTGAGTCTGTGCAGATCCCTTCAAAAGTGATCAACAAGAAGACTACCGAGAAACTGATTAGCGCGTTGTATGCCTGTCCCCATGGTGTTATCGGCATGAGTTACGATATCCCCGGACTGGTAGAGACATCGACCAACCTGGCATCTGTAAAGATGATTGACAATCACCTGGTTGAAGTCGGCTCCAGCCAGCGTAGTTCCGTCGAATCCCAGAAAGAGTATGTGGTGAATATGGTATCCTCTGTATTTGAACTGGCCGGTGCAAAAATAACCCATAATGACGGATATCCGGGATGGCAACCCAATCCCGATTCCAATATTCTGAAACATGCGCAAAAAGAGTATGAAGCACTGTTCGGGAAAAGCCCTAAAGTAAAGGCTATCCATGCAGGCCTTGAATGCGGGTTATTCCTCGAAAAATATCCTCATCTCGACATGATCTCCATAGGGCCGGATATGACCGATGTACATTCACCCGACGAAAAAATGAAGATATCTTCCGTGGGTAAATTCTGGGATTTCCTGGTAAAGATCCTGGAAAATATGCCGGCGGAGAAATAAACCCTAAAACAATGCGCCATTTCTTCATTCTCAGTCTTCTACTGATTATCCATACTACGGGGGTCGTTGCACAAAACGACTTCCGTATTATGTTTTACAACGTAGAAAACCTGTTCGACACACATGATGACCCGTTGAAGGAGGACGACGATTTCTTACCGGATGGTTTTATGCGGTGGACACCATGGAAGTATTGGGAGAAACTGCGGAATATTACCCGTGTGATTACAGCTGTCGGCGGTATGCAATCTCCTGCATTAATCGGGCTGTGCGAGATAGAAAACGACTCAGTGCTTTTCGACCTCACAAAACGATCACCCTTGCGGGCACAGGAATATGATTATATTATTACCGATTCGCCTGATGATCGGGGGATCGATGTGGCACTGCTCTATCAGCGTGATCAATTCAAACCTTTACAGACCAGCGAATACGAAATAAAGTTCAGAAGCAAAAAAATCAGGCCGACACGCAATATTCTTCACGTCACCGGAGAGGTACTCAATGGAAACCTCCTTGACATTTTCGTCTGCCATTTCCCCTCACGCAGCGGTGGACAGCGGGAAAGCGAGCCCGCACGCATAGAGGCGGCGGCTCTTCTGAAAGACAAGGCAGACAGCCTGTTTACTCTCCGGGAAAATCCCCATATCATTATTATGGGTGACTTCAATGACCATCCCGAAGACAAAAGTCTTTCTCAAATATTGAAAGCTAAAAGCATAATGCCACCACTCCAGAAGAATCAGTTGTATAACCTTTTCTATCACCGCTCAAAAGAACCCGAATTCGGCTCTTATAAATATCAGGGAAAATGGGAGATCCTCGATCAATTTATCGTCAGCGGAAATCTTTTAATGGAAGAGAACCATATTTACGTAAAGAACAATGAAGCGCATCTCTTCAAAGCCGATTTCCTGTTGGAAGATGACGAAAGGTATTACGGTAAAAAACCTTACAGGACAAGTGCAGGGCCACGCTATATAGGTGGATTCAGTGATCACCTGCCCATTTATATGGATCTGATTCTTATTTTAGAAGATCATTAAACAGGCCTTGCATATTTTTTCAAACTTTATCATAATATTTTTCTTTATATCCATAAATAAGTTCTATATTTGTATTTCGTAGCAATTTGAACGTATAAACAAATTAAACATAACGCACTTATGAATCCATTACTTATCAACTTAAACGGATGGGAAATACCTATTATAGTTTTGGTTATTCTGATTCTTTTCGGAGGAAAAAAAATACCTGAATTCATGAAAGGTCTTGGAAAAGGCATCAATAGCTTTAAAAAAGGACTAAAGGATATTGAAGAAGATATTAAGGCCGAACCGACAGAAAATAATTCATCATCTAATAATTAAATAGCACCCGAAAGAAACCTGCCAAATTATCACATCAGGGGAGGTCTTTCATGCTATTATCAGTACCATAAGAGTTATAATTTCGGAGGCAAAACCGGTTAAACCCGTTTGTCTCCGGCTGTTTATATATTTATTATATAGCGCAGATAGAAATGTCAGAGAAGGAAATGTCTTTTTGGGATCATCTGGAAGAGTTCCGATGGACCATTATTCGTGTTATTATTGCCGTGATCGCTTTCTCTGTTGTCGGATTCATCGTTATACCCCATATTTTCGACTCAGTTATACTTGCTGCCCGTTCGTCCGATTTTGTCACCTATCGTTTTTTTGAGAAAGTAAGTGAATATATTCCTTTTTTGCCTGATTTCTCAGCCGACTCCTTCTCCGTAGAGATGCTAAATATAAACATGACTACTCAGTTTATGACTTATATCTCTACGTCGTTGATGTTTGGCGTACTCTGCACCATCCCCTATATACTATATGAGTTATGGAAATTTATCAGCCCTGCACTTTATGAGAATGAAGCGAAAGGAGTAAAAACTGTCTTTGGATTTGGGGGATTCATGTTTATAATAGGCTGCTTAGTGGGTTATTTCGTGGTATTTCCTTTAATATTCCGCTTCCTTATCACATTTGAATTAAGCGAATCCATAGAGAATATGATCTCGCTCGACTCTTATATGAACAATTTCTATACCCTTATCCTGATTATGGGGTTGGTATTCGAAATGCCATTGGTATTCTGGCTGTTATCCAAACTTGGACTGATTTACCGTTCTTTTTTCCGGAAATTCCGTCGCCATGCCGTGGTCGGCTCACTCTTGGCTGCTGCGTTGATCACTCCTTCAGGTGATCCTTTTTCCCTTTTCGTGGTGACCGTACCTATTTATATGCTTTGGGAGATCAGTGCCTTTATGGT
Organism: Proteiniphilum sp.; assembly: GCF_034331125.1. Lineage (NCBI taxonomy): Bacteria > Pseudomonadati > Bacteroidota > Bacteroidia > Bacteroidales > Dysgonomonadaceae > Proteiniphilum > Proteiniphilum sp. Next base: position 57,125 of record NZ_JAXQGC010000046.1, on the reverse strand, counting down.
AAAGAAAGATCCACCTGAAGAAGAAGAAGAAAATCTCCCGGCTGTATTCGAGTAGAAGTCTCTGATGTTGGCCCTATAGAAACCTTAGCACACTTGTTCAGGTAAAACAAGAACTGTCCGATCTACTTGTTTACGATCGTTCTTCCGAAAGGAGTGAGTGCCAGGCTCATCAGTTTGAAATGCTGATTGCCAAAAGGAATACCGATAATGGTAATATAAAACAGCAGACCGAACAGCAGGTGAGTGAGTACGATAGGGACTCCGCCTACAAAAAACCAGATTACATTCATCAGAAAAGAGAGGCATCCTGAAGATGGTTCTTTTTGCACCACCTTCTTACCGAAAGGCCATAGTGCCACCTCGGCAAGTTTCAACGATTGGAGTCCAAAAGGGATGCCGATAATAGTGACCATCAGCGCCACACTGCCCAACAGGTATTCAATGGCGATAAAAACGCCACCGAATACTACCCAGATAATATTTCCCAAAGTCTTCATTTTACGGCAATCACTTCTATTTCTACCAGTGCATTTTTCGGGAGAGCTTTTACTGCAAAGGCCGAACGAGCCGGAAAAGTACCGGTGAAACGGGTAGCATACACTTCGTTCATCTCCGCGAACAGCGACATATCATCCAGAAATACCGTCGTTTTCACAATATTATCCATCGTAACGCCGGCTGCTGTCAGCACTGCTTCTATATTCCTGAATATTTGAGTGGTCTGCTCTTTCACACCACCAGGAACAATATTTCCGTTCGATGGATCAATAGGTAACATACCCGACAGGAACAGCATCCCGTTGGCTTCAATAGCCTGGCTGTAGGGGCCTATAGCCGCAGGCGCATTGTCAGTTGAAATTATTTTTTTCATCTTTTTATTATTCAAGTTAGTCCCATTATTCACGACTTGTCCCGATTCATCGGGATTGGCATATTAGTAACATTGCCACACTAGATATTCCTCTGCCTTACCACCTCATAGATCAACACTCCAGCCGCAACGGATACGTTGAGTGACTGGATTGTCCCGGATTGAGGGATCCTCACCAGTTCGTCACAAATACGGAGGTGCTCGGGAGCCACGCCGGCATCTTCCGACCCCATTACAATAGCAGCCGGCACAGAAAAATCTGTCTCAGTGTAGAAGGAGGCAGCCTTTTCAGTGGCAGCCACCACTTTTATTCCACTGTTTTTAAGAAAGACAATGGCTTCTTTCAGGCTTTTTTCACGGCAGACCGGAATAGAATGCAATGCACCGGCCGAGGTCTTTATCGCATCGGCATTCACCGACACGCTTCCTCTCTCGGGTATTACGATAGCATCCACGCCCGCCACCTCGCAGGTACGTGCGATAGCACCGAAATTACGCACGTCGGTCACTCCGTCCAATACCAATATAAGCGGTGTTTTTCCCTCTTCATAGAGCAACGGCACTACATTTTCCAGTTTCTGGTAGGTAACAGCCGAAGTGAATGCAATCACCCCCTGATGGTTCTTCCGGGTGATACGGTCTATCCGCTCCACCGGCACCTTCTGCATCGGTATCTCATAACGGCGGAGCAGTTCCTGCAATTCCAAGAACAACTCACCCGACAATTCCCGCTTTACCAGCACCTTGTCCATATCTTTTCCGGCTTCCACCGCCTCAATAACGGCACGAATGCCGAAGATCATCTCTTTTTCCTTCATACTTTAGTTTCTATTCAGCATCACTTTGGCATTTTCGATCGCCTGTTCTGTAATTTCTGCACCGCTCAGCATGCGTGCAATTTCCTGTATCCGCTCTTCGGGTGTCAGTTCTTTTATTTTTGTCGTTACGATATTGCCCAAATCCTCCTTATACACCAGGAAATGGGCTGTTCCTTTGGATGCGATCTGCGGAAGATGTGTGATACCGATTACCTGCATCCGTGTGCCCATCTCTTCCATGATAGCTCCTACCCTGTCAGCCACTTCGCCCGAGGTTCCGGTGTCGATCTCATCGAAAATGATGGTCGGCAATGACGTGGCTCCCGCAATCATCGATTTGATACACAGCATCAAACGAGACATTTCACCACCTGAAGCAATTTGAGAAACAGGTTGGGGAGCCACATTCTTATTGGCAGAGAAAAGAAACTGCACCGTATCAGCTCCTGTCGCGTCAGGCATCTCTTTGGTTTTGAACTCACATTGAAACTTCACATTGGGCATCCTCAGGTAGGCAAGTCGTTCTACCAACTCTTTCTCAATACGGGGTATCGCTTTCTTCCTTTTTACACTTAACATTTCAGCTCTCGCCATCATGGTCTCCCGTTTCTCTCCGGTCTCCTTCTCCAACGCTTGCAGCCGCTCGTCAAGCGAATCAATATTCTCCAATTTCCGCCCCATCTCGTCACGCAAAGTAATCAGCTCTTCCACTGTAGTGGCAGAATGTTTCTTTTGCAGGTCATAGATCGCACTTAGGCGTTCTTCCAACAACTCTCTTCGACCGGGGTCAAATTCCACCTCTTCGAAATAACCGGCGATTTCCTCACGCACATCTTTCAATTCTATAAAAGCAGAATCTACCCTTGAAACCAATTCGGATAATTTCGGATAAAACCGTTGCACATTGTGCAATGTATCTGCCACTGTGCGCAGCATCGACTCCACGCTCCGCTCTTCTTCCGACAGGAGTGCAGTAGCTGCGTAAAGCCCTGTCTTTATCTCTTCAGCATGAGAAACTGCCTCCAGTTCTTCTTCGAGTTGTGCCTGTTCACCGGGTTGAAGATTCATCTCCTCAAGTGCACTATATTGAAACCTGAGATAGTCTTCCTCTTCCCGGTTTTTACGGGATTGCTCCCGGAGATCACCCAATGCCCTTTCAGAAGCACGATAAACAGCATAAGCCTCTCCATAATCCGCACGCTCTTTCCTTGTATCGGCCAGCAGATCCACCACATTCAACTGGAAAAAGTTATCGTTCAGCGACAGGTTCTGGTGTTGGGAATGGATGTCGATCAACCTGTCTCCCAACCCTTTCAGATCATTCAGGTAGACAGGGGAGTCATTCACAAAAGCACGCGATTTCCCATTACTCCATATTTCCCGGCGAAGAATACACTCTTCACCATCATATACCCAATCCATCTCTTCGAAAAAAGAGGCAAGATGATATGCCGAAACATCGAAAACACCTTCTATGACACACCTTTCAGCATCCTGTTTGATCTGCTTCACATCGGCACGCTGCCCGAGGATCAGCGAAAGGGCTCCAAGAATAATCGATTTACCGGCTCCCGTCTCACCTGAGATTACCGAGAAGCCGGGATCAAACCCGATCCTGAGAGAATCGATCAATGCAAAATTCTGTATGTATAGCGACTTTAACATATACTTTTATCTTATCTCAACCGTCCCAATTCAGTATTGCGGGCGGGATATAATTTCATAAGAGCCTCATAGGCCTGTTTCTTTTCCGGGGCATCTGCTTTGAAAAGAAGGTTTACCATCTCTTCGAGTTTGGTATCGCCAAATAGTTTTATCAATACGCTGGTCGGGCGTTCCGCCTGCAAAGCCGACAAAGTCAATATAGAAGGAACTACTTCTTTTGATCCCGGCCCGCCATGTCCGGCCGGCACATCCAACCCTTTCCGGTGATAATCAAACCACATCTGCCGATACTCTTCCAAAGCTCCATCATTAAAAGCGGCAGCGATAGCCGAGCGATTGCGATTGTTGCGGCGATCCCACCCTTTCCATCCGTAAGATTGTACATTGGTTGCAACCAATTCCATATTACGGAAACAAGAGGTACCCTCCAGTAAAGACCGGGAGTCAAGGTCGAGCCCCAAAATCAGATAGGCATAATAGGCAATGGTAGCCGTCAGGTTCTCCCGGATAAAACTGAGATCAAACTGCAGGGATTGGTGTTCGGTATAATCGAACTCCATCTCGGTATCACGTATATTCAACAAGGGAGTGATATAAGTACTGTTCTCTACCGGCCGGTACGACTGCACATACAACTCGCTTTTAAAAGAACCGGAAGAGAGCGTCTCGGTAATAACCAATGTAAAAGAACAATTTATCCGTTCATCCGTCCGAAGATGGCTATCCGTCCACTTACGCCCGTTGATAAAATTCCGCAACGACTCTTCAAGGGTACTAAACACCTGCCTGTTTGCACCCTGAACCCTGGAACTGTTCACCTTTACAATAGCATTCAATTCCTGTCCGGAAAGAGGAAATATTCCTGCAACCACAAGAAACAGAAGTATCAAACAGCTATATCTTTCTCGTCGACTCATCTTCACTAATACTCAGGCATCTTACTCGTAACCACCTTCCCGGGCTATTGCAACTCCGGTTCTATCCCCGGACAAAACTTATCCGTGAACAATATATCCCGAAGATGGCCATATTCATGCTGGAAGATCACGTCCGAAAAAGTCTCACTCCCGCTATATCCTTCCAGATATTCACGATGAAAATTCCCCTTTTCATCCCAATATTCCACAAAAATCATGCTCCAAAGGTAGCAAATCCTTTCGAACAAATTAAGTTCTTCAAGCTATTAATGAAATCCAAATTCAAGATCAATCACCTCGAATGATGTTCTCCGGTTGATCTGATCGGCAATTTCCTGCTGATCAAGCGTAAGAGTCTCAATAAATTCTTCGGTCAACAAATCACCCTCTTTCAAGAAATCAAACTGTTCTGCCATTTTTTTCGACACTTTCACCGGCCGGGTTTTACCAAAACCTTGGGCAGACAAACGTTGGGGATTGATGCCATGAGCGGAGAGATAGTTCACTACCGATTGTGCACGACGCAGGGAGAGATCGGAATTGTATTCGTCTGAACCTTTCCGGTCAGTATGGGCAGCGAGTTCAATGGCAACCGAAGGATGTTCGTTTAGCAGGTCTATCAGTAGACCCAGTTCGTCTTTTGATTCCGGTCGCAATGTAGCACTGTCGAAATCATAGAATATATTATCCAGTATTACCGGCTTATTATAAGGTATCATCTCAAAATCCACATAGTATAGAGTATCCTTTTCCTCAGAAGAGGGGGATAATCTCTGCTTTTGATTGAGGAAGCCATCGGCTGAAGCCATCAGCAGGTAATCCGTATCCCTATTGGCCTTAAAGCGATACTCACCCTCTTTCCCAGTCACAAAACGGAGTTGTGATCCCTCACTTCCCACCACAGACACAACGGCACCCGGAATAAATTCATCGTCAGGATCCACCACAAAACCTTCTATCCAGACGGTTACTTCGGGATAAACAAAAGAGTAGATATGATCATACCCCCGCACATCATTCCGGTTAGAACTAAAAAATCCCATCTCTCCTTTCGGTTCGAATGTGATTCCAAAATCATCAGCCGGCGAGTTAAGGGGAGATTGCAGGTTACGCACACGCCACCGCCCGCTCTCCCTCTCTCCCAGTCTCCCTCTCTCCCAGTCTCCCAATCTCCCCTGTCTCCACGTCTCCCCTCCAGACGCGACAGCCATAAACATATCCAATCCTCCCATTCCGGGATGCCCGTCGGAAGAAAAATAGAGTGTGGTATCATTTCGCAGATAGGGAAAAAGCTCGTCGCCTGGCGTATTGATATCCGGTCCCAGATTCTCTACTAAGAGGATTTCGTGATTATTCATGACCGATGCCCGCCAGATATCTTTACCACCATAGCCTCCCGGCATATCAGAGACAAAGTAGAGCCAACGCCCCGACGGGGAGATCGCCGGATGGGCAAAAACGGATAATGAATCGTCTTTCACAATTTCAAGAGGCCGGCCTTCACTCCACCGACCGTTAACCCACCGTGAAAGATAGATTTTTGCTGTAGTCCCCCTATTGGGATTAATATCACTAAAAGTATAATACATCCACTCCCCATCCGGTGAGAAAGAAGGAGTTCCCTCGTCATATCCGGTATTGACACCCGAACTTATTCGTTCAGGCCTTTGCCACTCTCCATGTACATTTTTAACTGAACGAAAAAGGTCGTTGTATTTCATACCGGTAATAGCACTCTTCTCCTCACCAAGCACCTCTTCTCTCGACGAGGTAAAATAGAGCCGGTCCCCATCTGCAGAAAGCATCGGGCTAAACTCTCCACGGTTAGAATTGAACAATTCCATCCGCTCTACGACATAGCGAGTAGGATTTTTACTCCACTCTACAGCCAATTCCACTCCTTGTAATCCGGCAAGAGCCAACCGATCTTCCGGTCTGAATGTCAGAAATCGGCGATATGCTTCTGCCGCACCCTCATAGTTCCCTTCCCTATGCAACATCCGGGCATAGTGAAAGTACATGATGGTGTCGGGATAGCCGTAGCGGATAGCATTGTTGTATGCAGCTACTGCACGGGAGGACTGATTGAGTTTGCGATAGTTCTCCGCCATCTCAAAAGCAATGATTCCCCGTTGTGCACGTTCCTCACGGGATACATTACGGTACAGCTTCCTGTAGGTTTCACTGGCGGCATAGTATTCTCCACGCAGATACTGCTCCCGTGCGACACTCAGTTTCGCCTGATCACACGAAAGCAGCAGCCATATTACAGCCAATAGCATATATAAGATACGAAGTTTCAAGCCTGTCGTTTTGGCTGTAAAACGTTTTTTTGAGAAAAATATTGTATAAAATCCGGTATTACGATATCCCACTCATTCTTTTTCCTTATAAAAGCGGATAGTTATTCCCTGCGAAAAATATACGCATTCGAGAGATGTCCCATCGTTAAAAACAGAAGGTTTCCCCTCAGTTCAAACGAAGCGGCCTCCTCTTTATCCAAAATAAAAACGCCTTGTCTTACCGAGAGGTCATACCGGTAAATATACATGGTTTCTTCTTCTCCTGACGTGATCTCGAATTGAGTCCTTTCTTCAAATTCATGCAGAGAAATCACCGTCTCCTCATCTCGGAAATGAAGGCGTACAGTATAGATATAACCGGTACCATCCTCCCTTGTTTCAGATTCAATATATTTCCATCTTGTACCCTGTAACGAAGGCAGATTTTGTGCCAACGGTTCATAGTCGCATGAAAAGAAAGCAACTAAAAAAAAAAAAAGAATGAAACCAGGCTTATGCATACAGCGGGATTGATTATCGTAAAACGAATCCTATTGGTGTTCCGGCCGCAACAAGTCATTCACGGTCTTCACCGGATTGAAAGTGGAAACGGGTACCTCTACAAAAATGGTGTTCCAGTCACTCATAGCTCCATTCCATAATCCGGGCAGTTCCAGCGCTTTCAACTCTTTTCCGTTTTTCGATTTATAGGAGATAAATCCGGTATTCCGATCGATAAATTTTGTCAGATTGTATTTGTTTCCATGATTACACTTCACACCGCACACCACATCCACAGGATTAAAATGGGAACCGTTCCTGAATGCCTCCATGGCAACAGGATCATCCTTATCAATCTGGGAACTCTCCAATATCTGGAGTGAAACCGTTCCGTCGGGATTGACGGCAATAAAAGGCCCCCCACCCGGTTCGCCCTGGTTTTTCACCATTCCACAAACACGGAATGGCCGGTCGAGTTTTCTCCTCAGATATTGCTTCATCTCATTTTCAGAAGCAAACGCCCCTGGATGGGAGATCAGCAGTTCATCCTCGGTAAAAGCCAGCATCTCTACCAACTCTTTTGCAGTGGCTTCTCCCGATTCCAGCCGGTTCAGATAAGCATGGGTGCGTTGCTGCATGGTGACAAGGATACCTGCCAACAACTTTTTATATCGTGCTTCATTCTCCTTCAGCCTGTCAGGAACCACATTGTCGATATTCTTGATAAAAATCACATCGGAATCGATATCGTTCAGGTTTTCAATCAGCGCACCATGGCCACCGGGACGAAATAGCAATGAGCCGTCTTCATTCCTGAAAGGTTGATTACTCATATCCGCGGCGATAGTATCAGTACTCGGTTTCTGGATACTATACGACACCGAGAAGGTAGCACCCAGTTTGAATTCGTAATTCAATTTCCTGGCTGCCACCAGCAGTTCAAACATCTCTTTATGTTCTGCCGACACGGTAAAATGCACGTTCACCTCTCCCGTTTTATTCTTGGCATAGTATGTCCCTTCGGTAAGATGTTCTCCCACCGGGGTACGGTTCCCCTCAGGATATTTATGGAAAAGAAGCAGTCCCTTGGGCAAGCTCCCATATTCCATTCCTCCAGCATCGAGCAATGCAGAAACTACATCTTTATATCGTCCTTCTTGACACAATGTCGCGATATCTTTGGCAAATAAATCTTTACATGTCTCATCAAGCGAACCGAAAAATGCAAACTGCTGTATCTTATCAAAGAATTCCTTCTCAAACGGTGTGGTCGGCACATCATAATCAGCATCCCAAAAGGCAAACAAATCCTTAAACATACGGCTGGCAGCCCCGGAAGCCGGTACAAATTTTGTCACTCTCTTTCCACTATTCAGGAAATCCTGCCAGGCATCCAGGTAGACTTTTTCATCTTCTTCTCCTACTTTCATGATCCCCTTCCCTACGGAAGCTGCAGAAACGATAGAAAGATAAGGAAATCCGGTAGCGAAATAATTCAGTTGCGTATCGATTTGATCCTGAGTGATCCCTTTTTCACGCAGTAATTCCAGGTCTTGTTGTGTATACATAGTGCTTGGGTTTAGAATTGTAATATTTACGACCAGCCCCTTTGCAAGGGCTATCTTTTAAACTTTATTCACCAAAGGTAGATATTATTTCTCAAAAAGAAGATTACTTAAACTATAAAATTAAACCGTCATATTGGCAGAAATATCCCAGCCTCGAAAATTTGGCATAACATTTGAAAAAGAAATAATGAGTCAAAAAAGAACCGGTGATGGACGGCGGATTTTTGAACAACAGATTAAAACAGAAAGAAAAAAGAAAACAAATATAATAACAACAAATTATGGGAAAAATAATAGGAATAGACTTAGGGACAACCAATTCGTGTGTTTCCGTTATGGAAGGCAACGAACCCGTTGTAATCCCAAATAATGAAGGAAAACGGACTACACCATCGGTGGTGGCCTTTATGGATAATGGTGAACGTAAGGTAGGTGATCCTGCCAAACGTCAGGCCATTACCAATCCCCACAATACAATTTCTTCCATCAAGACATTCATGGGAGAGACTTTCGACCAGGTACAGAAAGAGATCGGGCGTGTACCTTATAAAGTAGTAAGAGGTGACAACAATACCCCGCGTGTGGATATCAACGGACATCTTTACACGCCACAGGAAATTTCCGCCATCATTTTGCAGAAGATGAAAAAGACCGCCGAAGACTATCTCGGACAGGAAGTAAAAGAAGCAGTAATCACCGTTCCTGCCTACTTTAGCGATGCACAACGCCAGGCTACCAAAGAAGCCGGTGAAATTGCAGGACTCACTGTTCGTCGTATCGTTAACGAGCCGACAGCCGCCGCATTGGCTTACGGACTCGACAAACAGAACAAAGACTCCAAAGTGGCCGTATTCGACCTCGGTGGTGGTACTTTCGATATCTCCATCCTCGAACTGGGTGACGGTGTTTTCGAGGTGAAATCGACCAATGGTGATACCCATCTTGGTGGTGACGACTTCGACCATCGTATCATCGACTGGCTGGCAGACGAGTTTATGAAAGATGAAGGCGTGGATCTCCGCAAAGACCCGATGGCGTTACAACGTCTGAAAGAAGCTGCAGAAAAGGCGAAGATTGAACTCTCAAGTGCGACCAGTACAGAAATCAACCTGCCTTACATCATGCCGGTGAATGGTATTCCAAAACACTTGGTAAAAACCCTTTCACGTGCTAAATTCGAACAGCTGATCGACGACCTGTTGCAGAAATGTAAACAGCCCTGCTTGACAGCGATGAAGGATGCAGGAATGAGCAATTCCGATATCAATGAAGTAATCCTTGTGGGTGGTTCAACCCGTATCCCGGCCGTACAGGATATGGTAGAAAAACTGTTCGGCAAGAAACCGCATAAGGGAGTAAACCCTGATGAAGTGGTTGCTATTGGTGCAGCTATTCAGGGAGCCGTGTTGACAGGAGAAATAAAAGATGTACTTCTGCTCGACGTAACCCCGCTTTCACTTGGTATTGAAACGCTGGGTGGCGTGATGACAAAGCTGATCGACGCTAACACCACAATCCCGACGAAGAAGAGCGAGACATTCTCGACTGCGGCTGACAACCAACCCTCCGTACAGATCAATGTATTGCAGGGTGAACGCTCCATGGCACGCGACAACAAACAGATCGGCGTATTCAACCTTGACGGTATACCGCCTGCACCGCGTGGAGTACCTCAGATCGAAGTGACCTTCGATATCGATGCCAACGGTATTCTGAGCGTTTCCGCCAAGGACAAGGCTACCGGTAAAGAGCAGAAGATCCGTATCGAAGCCTCTTCAGGACTGAGTGAAGATGAGATCAAACGGATGAAAGAGGAAGCTGCTGCCAATGCCGAAGCCGACAGGAAAGAGAAGGAACGCATCGACAAGCTGAACCATGCGGACTCACTGATCTTCCAGACTGAAAAACAGTTAACGGACTTGGGCGACAAGATACCTGCCGACAAGAAAGCGCCGATTGAAGCAGCCCTCACCAAACTGAAGGAAGCCCACAAAGCGCAGAACCTCGAAGGTATCGACGCTGCCACCACCGAATTGAACACAGCTTTCCAGGCAGCATCACAGGATATGTACAATGCTACCAACGCCCAGGCCGGCCCGCAACCAGGCGCCAACGCAGGATCACAGTCGCAAGATAACAACCAACCGAACGACGACAACGTCACCGACGTAGATTTTGAAGAGGTCAAGTAAGACCCATCAAGATAGATAATCAAATATTTTCAAACCGCAGTAAACGTATGATTTACTGCGGTTTTTGTTTTCAGACTTAATACTTAAATACTCCAGTTGTTTTATAATACAGATAAAACAAAAAAATACTGTATCTCCCTTGCTGGTATATGCTGACTTAATGGGGAGTGGAGACAGCAGAAATATAGAAACCGCTGAAATAATACTGAACAATAAGTTACAATCTCACCCTTTTTACCGAATAATTGCCGGAAACTTATTAACTTTACGGGATACAATACATACACTATAAAACAGAAAATATGAAGTTCAAAAGATTATTACCAGTAATATGTTTGGCTGCCAGCAGTTGTATGATTGCCGTTTCCGGTTATGCACAGGTGACCCCGGCGGAAGCCGGTAGTGTGGATGGCGGAACATTGGTGGGCAGATGGGATATCACCGTCGATCAAGGTGGAAAACAGAGACCTTCGTGGTTGGAAGTAGAAATATCGGGTTTTGAAACCCTGGTCGGACGATTTGTCGCGACGGGTGGAAGCGCACGTCCGATTTCCAAAATCCATTTCGACAATGGGAAATTCAATTTCGCCATTCCGCCACAATGGGAGCGAAGCAATAACGATTTACGTGTAGAAGGTACCGTAACGAAAGACCGGATTGAAGGTATCATCCACGAAGTCAATGGGAAGAAACATCCCTTTACGGGTGTTCCGGCACCTCGGCTGACCGGAAAGAAAGATGTGGAATGGGGTGAGCCAATACAATTGTTCAACGGTAAGGATCTGGATGGCTGGAAGACTTCCGGAAAGAAAAATCAGTGGATAATAAAGGATGGAGTGCTGATAAGTCCGGAATCTGGCTCCAACCTGATTTCCAAACAGGAGTTTACCGATTTCAAGTTGCATGTCGAGTTCAAGTACGACAAGAATAGTAATAGCGGGGTTTACCTGCGCGGTCGTTACGAAGTGCAGATCCTCGACAATGCCCCTACTGATCATCCCAACAGCCATTCATTCGGTGGCGTGTACGGATTCCTTACACCAAGTGAAATGGCAGCCAAAGGCCCCGGCGAATGGCAAACATACGACATTACACTGATCGGGCGAATGGTGACGATTGTAGCCAATGGAATCACCATTATCAGTAATCAGGAAATTCCCGGCATAACGGGTGGGGCCATCGACAGTAACGAGGCTGAGCCGGGACCGATTTATTTTCAGGGAGACCATGGCCCCATACAGTTCCGCAATATAGTGATCACACCCGCCAAATAATCCCGTTTCTCGTTTATGGCCCGGGAGCTATTACCCTCCTTCACTAAACAGAAAAGATTAGAACCGGAGAACAGATAAAGTATGACTTTTTCATGTTCTTCGGCTTTTTTGTTTTTCACAAACTGTGCACATCGTATAGTTTGGTCTTATTCTGAAAATCATAAAGACAAAAGAAAAATAACCCATTTCTATCCTCGTATAATTACCTACGGCTTACCTTTTGAGAAATGCGATAGTCTTGTAAAAAAACTATCACGTAGATCATTGATATTTATATTTTTATTATTACCTTTGCAGCCCGAAACAGAGAGGAGGTTATTGTACAACCGGAAACAGAGCAAAGAAGAAATAAAAATTTGCAGTGCTGGGGACTGAAGTTTGAACAGGAAGCAAGTATACGGGCGGTGATGAGAATTAAGGGTCCAGTCCGGTATGCAGGAAATACTGACCGCTGAAGCCGCAGTTATTTCGTTAAGCTAAATGAGCAGAGTCAAGCCTGCTTGAATGTTTTCGATAAGCGAGTACAGAGTAAAAACAAGTTTTTCCTCTGTCGAGTGTAGAAAACAACTAAGTATACTTGGATTATGCCATAGCGAGAATTGAAAACCAAGGAACTTGTGACTCAAATAGTCCAATTTTATTGAAATAATTAAACAAACAACAAATATGATAGTAGTACAATTAAAAGAGGGCGAAAATATTGAAAGGGCCCTGAAGAAATTCAAACGTAAATACGAGAAAACCGGAGTTGTAAAAGAACTGCGTAGCCGTCAGGCATTCATCAAACCTTCGGTACAGAAACGCAAACGTAAACAACACGCCGTTTATGTGCAGCAAATGCAACAAAACGAAGAATAAATTTTCGGATTTCAAAAAATTTTCTTTACTTTCGTAGTTCATCGACGGACTAACGAAATGTGGAAAGAAAAATTCATACAATATCTCCGTGTTGAGAAGAACTACTCTTCCCACACGGAGATTTCTTATTTGGATGACCTCACTCAGTTTGAGGATTTTATCACTGAGGGAAACAGCACATTCGATCCAACGCGCATCGATAGCGACGATATCCGTGTATGGATGAGCCATCTCATGGAACAAGGGATAAAACCGCGCTCTGTAAACAGAAAACTCAGTGCGGTAAAATCTTTTTTCCGGTACCTGAAAAAAAAAGGTGTAATCATACAAAATCCTGCCGAAGCGGTCACAGGGCCAAAGGTAGCTAAAAAGCTCCCCTCATTTGTGAATGATCCGGAGATGACAAAAGTGATCGATGATCCACTGGGATATTCCGATGATTTCCGGGGACACCGCGACCGCTTCCTGGTCGAGCTACTCTACCTGACCGGCATGCGCCGGGCGGAACTGATAGCCCTGAAGGATACCGACATAGATTTCGGAGCATGCACATTAAGGGTAACAGGAAAACGCAATAAACAACGTATCATTCCTTTTTCCAATTCCACAAAGGAAAAACTGAAAGAATATATCGCTGCCAGGGATGCAGATATAGAGAACAAATCCCCTTTTCTGTTTGTTAAGGAAGATGGAGACCCCCTATATCCTAAACTTGTATACAATGTCATTCACAATCACCTCAACAGCATCCCGACCTTGGCTAAAAAAAGCCCGCACGTATTGCGCCATTCTTTTGCCACTGAAATGCTGAACAATGGTGCCGAAATCAATGCTGTAAAGGAATTACTGGGGCATTCCAGCCTCGCATCTACAGAAGTCTATACACATGTTACTTTTGAAGAATTGAAAAAAGCATATCAATACGCTCATCCCAGAGCAAAAAAATGAAGGAGGAAAAGTATGGAACTGACAATTCAATCTGTAAATTTTGACGCGACCGATCAACTCAAAGCGTTTGTGGAGAAAAAAATCAAAAAGCTGGAACGATTCTCCGATGATATCATCCTGGCAGAAGTGATCCTGAAAGTAGTAAAACCGGAGACTGCAAAGAACAAAGATGCAGCCGTAAAATTGAAACTCAGACATAGTGAGGCATTTGCCAACAAAATAGCCGACACCTTCGAAGAAGCTATAGACTTATGCGTTGTGGCAATCGAAAAACAGATTTTCAAAACCAAAGAAAAAAAGGAGAGATAAGGCCAAAAATTTCAGACAAAAGTTTTGGCATCAAAAAAAATATCACTACCTTTGCGACCGTTTCTCTCTTAAAATATGGAGAGAAGCGGTTAAATTCAAGAATATAAGCCTCTTTAGCTCAGTTGGCCAGAGCACGTGATTTGTAATCTCGGGGTCGTTGGTTCGAATCCGACAAGAGGCTCGAAAAGATAAAAAAAGAAATGTTGGGCAGTTACCAGAGTGGCCAAATGGGGCTGACTGTAACTCAGCTGGCTTACGCCTTCGGTGGTTCGAATCCATCACTGCCCACCCGATTTGATGTGATAATTTGATGATGAGTTGATTTAATCAACAAATCTGCATTACCTGTTCCGATTTATCGGAATCTACAAATCATCAATATTTGTCCCGGTTCATCGGGATCAATATTGCGGAAGTAGCTCAGTTGATAGAGCATTAGCCTTCCAAGCTGAGGGTCGCGGGTTTGAGTCCCGTCTTCCGCTCTTAATGAAAGAGAGCACAATCTGGTTCGTGGCAAATTATCCCGGTATCACCGGAAAGTCCCGTCCTCTGGCTCTGAAGCGTGCAAGAACCTCCAATCGGGAGGGAATCCCGATACTTATCGGGGAATTACGCTCTTTCCGCCTATGTAGCTCAGTGGTAGAGCACTTCCTTGGTAAGGAAGAGGTCGCGGGTTCAATTCCCGCCATCGGCTCAAAACAGATAGATCAACGAATTTCAAGAAAAGGCTTATTGTCCTGTCTCTTGCGTTTTACTGTTTATTACAATGCATATATAATTTATTTAAACTAATTAATAGTATATTTTATGGCAAAAGAACATTTTTCCCGGACGAAACCGCATGTGAACATCGGTACAATCGGCCACGTTGACCACGGTAAAACCACTTTGACGGCTGCTATCACAACCGTTTTAGCAAAAAAAGGTTTCTCTGAAGTACGTTCGTTCGATTCCATCGACAACGCTCCCGAAGAAAAGGAAAGAGGTATCACCATTAATACTTCTCACGTTGAATATGAAACTGCAAACCGTCACTATGCACACGTTGACTGCCCCGGCCACGCTGACTATGTGAAGAACATGGTTACCGGTGCTGCCCAGATGGACGGTGCTATCATCGTAGTTGCTGCAACCGACGGCCCGATGCCCCAGACACGTGAACACATTCTTTTGGCACGTCAGGTAAACGTTCCCAAGCTGGTTGTCTTCATGAACAAAGTGGACTTGGTAGACGACGAAGAAATGTTGGAACTGGTTGAAATGGAAGTAAGGGAACTTCTTTCATTCTATAATTTCGATGGGGACAATACGCCCGTTATCCAGGGATCTGCTCTCGGTGGATTGAATGGAGACCCCAAATGGGAAGAAAAAATTATGGAGCTGATGGATGCCGTTGACACATGGATCCCGCTGCCTCCGCGCGATGTGGATAAACCGTTCCTTATGCCGGTAGAAGACGTATTCTCGATCACTGGTCGTGGTACAGTTGCTACAGGCCGTATCGAAACAGGTATCATCAAAACAGGAGAAGAAGTACAGATCATTGGTCTCGGTGCAGAAGGCAAGAAGTCGGTTGTCACCGGAGTGGAAATGTTCCGTAAGATCCTTGACGAAGGACAGGCTGGTGATAACGTAGGTCTGTTGCTCCGTGGTATCGACAAAGACGAAATCAAACGCGGTATGGTGATCTCTCACCCCGGAAAAGTGAAACCTCACTCTAAATTCAAAGCCGAGGTGTATATCCTGAAGAAAGAAGAAGGCGGTCGCCACACTCCTTTCCATAATAAATACCGTCCGCAGTTCTACATCCGTACACTCGACGTAACCGGAGAAATCCAGTTGCCCGAAGGAGTAGAAATGGTAATGCCTGGTGATAACGTAACCATTGAGGTAGACCTGATCTATCCCGTAGCATGTCACGTAGGTCTCCGCTTCGCTATCCGTGAAGGTGGACGTACCGTAGGTGCCGGACAGATCACCGAATTACTGGATTAATACGCTCACTCCGACTCTTTCCGGAGAATAAAGTCGGAGAGTAAATATTAAAACCCTGCCTGCAATGTCCTTACCTTGCTAGGAAAGGAATAGGCAGGGTTTATATACGGGTCTAGCTCAGTTGGTAGAGCACTGGTCTCCAAAACCAGGTGTCGGGAGTTCGAGTCTCTCGACCCGTGCTAAAAAACTATCCGAATTAAATGAAAAAAATAGTTGCATATCTCAGTGATTCCTACAATGAATTGGTTCATAAGGTATCCTGGCCATCCAGAGAAGAACTCTCCGGCAGCACGGTAATTGTATTGATTGCTTCCCTTATAATTGCCCTGATAGTGTTCGGAATGGATTCTCTGTTTGAGTGGATATTAAAGCTTCTCTACGGTATTTTATAAAATCTGAAAGAAAGAGACTAACTATGACTGATGAGAGAAAAAAATGGTACGTACTGCGTTCCGTTAGTGGAAAAGAAAATAAAGTCAAAGAGTATCTTGAATCAGAGATGAAGAAGACCGATCTGGGGAAGTATATTTCTCAGGTTCTCATCCCCACAGAAAAGACTTACTCAATACGCAACGGAAAGAAAGTGATGAAAGAACGCGCTTATCTTCCCGGCTATGTGCTTATTGAAGCAGAGCTGACGGGTGAGGTAATTCACGAACTAAAGAATATCAATTATGTTGCCGGCTTTCTACCCAACACAACTGATCCCCAACCTTTGCGGGAGTCGGAAGTAAAACGGATCCTCGGAACGATGGACGAGTTGGAAGAGGCAGGCGACGAAATGGATACCAAATACTACGTAGGCGAAAGCGTGAAAGTGATCGGAGGTCCTTTCAGCAGTTTCTCCGGTGTGGTAGAAGAGGTGAATGAAGAGAGGAAGAAACTCAAGGTGATGGTGAAAATTTTCGGAAGAAAACAACTCCTCGAGTTGGGTTATATGCAAGTAGAGAAAGAATAATCAGATATTTGGTTACGCAGATTCTGTAAATTCTTTAAAGTGTTTCGAAAACCCCAATTTATTAAAATCAAAAAAATGGCTAAAGAAGTTGCCGGACAACTAAAATTACAAATCAAAGGAGGAGCTGCAAATCCATCTCCCCCGGTAGGACCCGCATTGGGTTCCAAAGGGATCAACATTATGGAGTTTTGCAAGCAATTCAATGCCAGAACTCAGGACAAAGCCGGAAAAGTGTTGCCAGTGGTAATCACTTATTATACCGACAAGTCTTTTGATTTTATTGTTAAAACTCCACCGGTTGCGATTCAGCTTTTAGAAGTCAGCAAACAAAAGGGCGGTTCAGCAGAACCTAACCGTAAGAAAATTGCGGAAGTTACCTGGGAACAGGTAAAGGCAATTGCTGAGGAAAAAATGCCCGATTTAAACTGCTTCACACTTGAATCAGCGATGCGGATGGTAGCCGGAACGGCTCGGAGCATGGGTATCGCAGTCAAAGGGGATTTCCCGGAAAATATCACCAATTAAAACTTCAATTGAGACATGGGTAAACTGACAAAAAATCAAAAGTTGGCTTTAAGCAAGATTGAAGAGGGAAAGACCTATTCACTAAAAGAAGCTGCAGCACTGGTGAAGGAAATTACCACCACCAAGTTCGATGCTTCTGTAGATATCGATGTACGCCTCGGCGTAGATCCGCGTAAAGCTAACCAGATGGTGAGAGGGGTTGTATCCCTTCCTCACGGAACAGGTAAACAAGTAAGAGTTCTTGTATTGTGCTCTCCAGAAGCTGAAGCCGCTGCCAAAGAGGCCGGCGCAGACTATGTGGGACTCGATGAATATATCGAAAAGATTAAAGGTGGTTGGACCGATGTGGATGTAATCATCACACAACCGCAGATCATGGGTAAGATTGGTGCCCTCGGCCGTATTTTAGGGCCACGGGGACTGATGCCAAATCCCAAGAGCGGTACTGTTACCCCCGACGTGGCGAAAGCCGTGAAAGAGGTAAAACAAGGGAAAATCGACTTTAAGGTAGACAAAGCCGGTATTATTCACACCTCTATTGGAAAAGTATCTTTCACGCCCGAACAGATTCGAGACAACGCAAAAGAATTTATCCAAACGTTGATCAAATTAAAACCGACCGCGGCAAAAGGTACCTATATCAAGAGTATTTATCTTTCCAGTACGATGAGTCCGGGTATTAAAGTGGACACCAAATCGGCAGATGAATCCAACTAAAAAAGTGAGAAGATCGTATGAAAAAGGAAGATAAAAAACAGATAATAGAGCAGATAGCCGCTAATCTCCAGGAGTATGAAAACTTCTACCTTACTGACATCGCTACACTCAATGCAGCGAAGACAAGTAACTTAAGAAGGGAGTGTTCCAAACAGGGGATCAAGCTGGTAGTGGTGAAGAATACCCTTTTGCAGAAAGCATTCGAATCGCTCGACAGGGATTATAGTGAACTGTATCCTATTTTGAAGGGAAATACAGCCATTATGTTCTCCAACGTGGCGAATTCTCCGGCCAAGCTTATTGATAAATACAAAGCCGATAAAATTCCGGCTTTGAAAGGTGCTTACGTGCAAGAAAGCTTCTTCGTTGGAGCAGATACCTTGCAAAATTTG
Source organism: Proteiniphilum sp. (assembly GCF_034331125.1). Lineage (NCBI taxonomy): Bacteria > Pseudomonadati > Bacteroidota > Bacteroidia > Bacteroidales > Dysgonomonadaceae > Proteiniphilum > Proteiniphilum sp. The sequence goes on along the minus strand of NZ_JAXQGC010000046.1, from coordinate 38,335 downwards.
GTGAACATCAAGAGCAAGACGGAGTTGATCGGAGATGTGATCGCACTGTTGCAATCACCTGCAAAGAACGTTATTTCCGCACTTCAATCCGGTGGCAACACTATCCACGGAGTATTGAAAACATTGTCGGAAAGATAACTGTCCAGTCAGGCTATTTATGCCCGACGAAGATGGTTGAATTTAATTTTACAACAAACAGAATTAGTAATCAATTAAACAAATACAACAATGGCAGACTTAAAAAAATTTGCTGAAGACTTGGTTAACCTGACTGTAAAAGAGGTTAATGAACTGGCTGAAATTTTAAAAACCGAATACGGTATTGAACCGGCAGCCGCAGCTGTTGCCGTTGCTGCAGGCCCCGCCGCAGCTGGTGAAGCCGCTGCAGAGGAAAAAACAGAATTCGATGTAATCCTCAAGAGCGCAGGTGCAGCAAAATTAGCTGTAGTTAAAGCAGTTAAAGAACTCACCGGACTTGGTTTGAAAGAAGCCAAAGACTTGGTAGACGGAGCTCCCAGCGAATTGAAAAAAGGTGTAACAAAAGACGAAGCAGACGCTTTGAAAAAACAACTTGAAGAGGCTGGAGCAGAAGTTGAACTTAAATAACATTTACCTAATTTAGGTTAATATGGTTAGGAATCTTCTATCGGAAGATTCTTAACCTTTTGTGTCAATATATAGTAGGTTCAAAAACTCACATCCATGTCTTCAAATAACGCCAATCAAAGAATCAATTTCGCGTCGATTAAAAATCCGCTTGATTTTCCCGATTTTCTGGAGGTACAGTTAAAATCGTTTCAGGATTTCCTTCAACTCGACGCCCCCCCCGAAAGTAGAAAGAATGAAGGATTGTATAAGGTTTTCACGGAGAATTTCCCCATTGCAGATACCCGAAACAACTTCGTCCTTGAATTTTTAGATTACTATGTTGATCCTCCGCGCTATACCATCGACGAGTGTATAGACAGAGGGCTCACCTACAGTGTCCCGCTGAAGGCAAAGTTGTATCTATATTGTACCGATCCCGACCACGAAGATTTTACTCCTGTCATCCAGGATGTATATCTCGGTACTATTCCCTATATGACCGAAAAAGGTACGTTCGTCATCAACGGCGCCGAGCGCGTAATTGTTTCACAATTGCACCGCTCTCCCGGCGTATTCTTCGGCCAGAGCCTCCACGCGAACGGTACAGTGCTTTATTCTGCCCGTATCATTCCGTTCAAGGGATCATGGATTGAATTCGCCACGGACATCAATAATGTGATGTATGCCTATATCGACCGGAAAAAGAAATTACCGGTCACCACACTGCTACGTGCCATAGGCTTCGAAAGCGACAAGGATATCCTTGAGATCTTTGACCTGGCTGAAGAGGTAAAAGTGAATAAAGCAAACCTCAAAAAAGTGCTGGGGCGCAAGTTAGCCGCCCGCGTACTGAAATCATGGATGGAAGATTTTGTCGATGAAGATACCGGTGAGGTAACCTCCATCGAAAGGAACGAGGTGATCATTGAGCGTGAAACTGTGCTGGAACAGGAGCATATCGACGATATCCTCGAATCGGGTGTCGCCTCTATCCTTTTGCACAAAGAAACGGCCAACACCTCCGACTATTCCATTATTTACAATACATTACAGAAAGACCCGAGTAATACGGAAATCGATGCCATCCGTCACATCTACCGTCAGCTGAGAAGTGCGGAACCGGCCGATGACGCCAGTGCACGGGAGGTAATCAACAATCTCTTTTTCTCGGAGAAAAGATATGACCTGGGCGACGTGGGCCGCTACAGGATCAACAAAAAACTGAATCTCGATATCGATGTCGATACACGTGTCCTCACCAAAGAAGACATGATTGAGATCATCAAATACCTTATCGAGCTTGTCAACTCCAAAGCCGTGGTGGACGATATCGACCACCTCAGCAACCGGCGTGTACGCACGGTAGGGGAACAGTTGTATACCCAGTTTGGAGTAGGTCTGAACCGTATGGCACGTATCATCCGTGAAAGAATGAATGTGCGTGACAACGAAGTTTTCACCCCGATCGACCTGATCAACGCGAAAACCATTTCGTCGGTCATCAATACATTTTTTGGGACCAATGCATTGTCGCAGTTCATGGACCAGACCAACCCGCTGGCTGAGATCACCCATAAACGCCGTCTCTCGGCGCTCGGACCGGGTGGACTTTCGCGTGAACGTGCCGGATTTGAGGTACGCGACGTGCACTTCACCCACTACGGCCGTCTTTGTCCGATAGAAACACCTGAAGGACCGAATATCGGGCTTATCTCCTCGCTCTGTGTCTACGCAAAGATCAACGATCTTGGATTTATAGAAACGCCTTACCGCAAGGTAGAGAACGCAGTGGTGAATATCAACAACGACGAAGTCATCTATCTTGCCGCCGAAGAGGAGGAAGACAAGCTGATCGCGCAGGGAAATGCACCACTCGACGACAAGGGCCACTTCATCAACCCGCGTGTGAAAGCAAGACAGGATGCCGACTATCCCGTGATCGCCCCAGAAGAGGTGGAACTGATGGATGTGTCGCCCATGCAGATCGCGTCTATCGCGGCTTCGCTGATCCCGTTCCTTGAACACGACGATGCCAACCGTGCATTGATGGGATCGAACATGATGCGCCAGGCCGTTCCGTTGATGAGAACCGAATCTCCTATCGTAGGTACAGGTATCGAAGGACAGGTCATCAAAGACTCGCGTACCCAGATCATGGCTGAAGGAAGTGGGGAAATCCTCTATGTAGATGCCACTACCATCAAAATAAAATATGACAGGACAGAAGAAGAGGAATTTACCAGCTTCGAAGATGCTGTAAAGACTTATAATATCCCTAAATTCCGGAAGACTAACCAGAATACTACCGTAGATCTGCGTCCTATATGTAAAGTAGGGCAAAGGGTAAAAGCCGGGGAAATCCTTACAGAAGGATATGCCACGCAAAACGGAGAACTGGCACTGGGCCGCAACCTGAAAGTGGCATTCATGCCGTGGAAAGGTTACAACTTCGAGGATGCCATTGTATTGAACGAACGGCTGGTAAGCGAAGATATCTTCACCTCTATCCATGTGGAAGAATTCTCGCTTGAGGTACGTGAAACCAAACGGGGGATGGAAGAGCTCACTTCCGATATTCCCAACGTAAGTGAAGAGGCTACCAAAGACCTCGATGAAAGGGGGATTGTCCGTGTGGGAGCACGCATCAAACCGGGAGATATCCTGATCGGTAAGATTACCCCGAAAGGTGAATCCGATCCCTCACCCGAAGAAAAATTGCTCCGCGCTATCTTTGGTGACAAGGCGGGTGATGTGAAAGATGCCTCACTGAAAGCATCTCCTTCGCTCAAAGGTGTAGTTATTCATACCAACCTCTTCTCGAAAGCATCCAAGAAAGGAAAAACCAAACTTTCCAGCAAAGCGCTTCTTCCCAAACTCGACGAAGAGTATGAACTCAAAATGGAAGAGTTGAAGAAAGTGCTTATCAATAAGTTACTTGCACTCACCGAAGGCAGAACCTCTGTGGGAGTGAAAGACTATACCAATATGGATATTGTTCCCAAAGGAGCAAAATTCACACACAAGGTGCTCGCCGAGATCGATTACCAATCGATCCAATTGAACAAATGGACGGCTGATGCTCAAAAGAATGAGCAGATCCGTACTACGGTAATCAACTACCTGCACCGCTACAAGGAACTGGATGCAGAATTGAAACGGAAACGTTTCGACTTTACCATTGGTGATGAGCTTCCTTCGGGAATCATGCAGATCGCCAAAGTATATGTGGCGAAAAAGCGGAAGATACAGGTAGGAGACAAAATGGCAGGACGTCACGGTAACAAGGGTATCGTTTCCAGGATCGTACGTCAGGAAGACATGCCTTTCCTTGCCGACGGAACACCCGTAGATATCGTGCTGAACCCGCTGGGTGTGCCTTCACGTATGAACCTCGGACAGATATTCGAGACCGTACTTGGATGGGCCGGACAGGAACTGGGAGTGAAATTTGCTACTCCTATCTTCGACGGAGCATCGCTCGACGACCTGAACACCTGGACAGATAAGGCCAAGGTACCGGCATACGGTAAGAGCTATCTCTACGACGGTGGTACCGGTGAGCGTTTCGACCAACCCGCAACCGTGGGTATCATCTATATGCTCAAACTCGGCCACATGGTGGAAGACAAGATGCATGCCCGTTCTATTGGTCCCTACTCGCTTATCACACAACAGCCGTTGGGCGGTAAAGCACAGTTTGGGGGTCAACGTTTCGGAGAGATGGAGGTTTGGGCGCTCGAAGCATTCGGTGCGGCACATATCCTTCAGGAAATACTCACCGTCAAATCAGACGATGTGGTAGGCCGCTCCAAAGCGTATGAAGCCATCGTGAAAGGTGAGCCGATGCCACAGCCCGGAATCCCCGAATCGTTGAACGTATTGCTCCACGAGTTGCGAGGACTGGGTCTTAACGTCAGTCTCGACTAATCGACAATAATTTAATCCCGATAAATCGGGATTGAATTATTAGCAAATTAAACAAAATAATTCTTTATACTGATTAGTATATGGCATTTAGAAAAGAGAACAAAATAAAGAGTAACTTCTCAAAAATTACTATTGGGCTGGCGTCGCCTGAACAGGTTCTGGAGAATTCTTTCGGCGAAGTGTTAAAACCCGAGACCATCAACTACCGCACTTATAAACCCGAACGCGACGGTCTGTTCTGTGAGCGGATTTTCGGGCCTGTAAAAGACTATGAATGTCACTGCGGAAAGTACAAACGTATCCGCTATAAAGGTATTGTCTGCGACCGATGCGGCGTGGAAGTTACCGAGAAAAAAGTACGTCGCGAACGTACAGGACATATCCATCTGGTGGTTCCGGTGGCTCACATATGGTATTTCAGGTCATTACCCAATAAAATAGGGTATCTCCTGGGAATCCCGACCAAGAAACTAGACTCCATTATCTATTATGAAAGATATGTGGTGATTCAACCCGGTGCATTGGGAGACCAGGTAGCAGAGAGGGATCTCCTTACCGAAGATGAATACCTCCAGTTGCTGGATACGCTGCCCAAAGAAAACCAATTGCTTGAGGATAGCGATCCTAACAAATTCATCGCAAAGATGGGGGCAGAAGCCATCCTCGAGTTGTTAGAGAGGATCAACCTCGATAAGCTGTCCCACCAACTCCGCCACCGTGCAAGCACTGATACCTCACAACAGCGCAAGAATGAAGCGTTGAAACAGTTGCAGGTGGTAGAAGCTTTCCGTGGATCGAAGAATATCAACAAGCCGGAATGGATGATCATGAAAGTGATCCCCGTCATTCCGCCCGATCTGCGTCCGTTAGTGCCGCTGGATGGTGGCCGTTTCGCCACGTCCGACCTGAACGACCTCTACCGTCGTGTGATTATCCGTAACAACCGTCTGAAACGTCTTATCGACATCAAGGCTCCGGATGTGATCCTGCGTAACGAAAAACGGATGTTGCAGGAAGCGGTAGACTCGCTGTTCGACAACTCACGTAAGTCGAGTGCCATCAAGACCGAATCGAACCGTCCGTTGAAATCACTCTCTGACAGTTTGAAAGGGAAACAGGGGCGTTTCCGCCAGAACCTGCTCGGTAAGCGTGTGGATTACTCGGCCCGTTCGGTAATCGTCGTAGGGCCCGAACTCAAAATGCATGAATGCGGACTGCCAAAAGATATGGCGGCCGAACTCTATAAACCGTTTATCATCCGTAAGCTCATCGAGAGAGGTATCGTCAAGACCGTGAAATCTGCCAAGAAGATCGTGGACAGGAAAGAACCGGTAGTATATGATATCTTAGAGTATGTGATGAAAGGCCACCCGGTACTGCTGAACCGCGCCCCTACCCTCCACCGTCTGGGTATTCAGGCGTTCCAGCCTAAGCTGATCGAGGGTAAAGCCATCCAGTTACATCCGCTCGCCTGTACGGCCTTCAATGCCGACTTTGACGGCGACCAGATGGCAGTCCACCTGCCACTCGGCAACGAGGCTATCCTCGAAGCACAATTGCTGATGCTGGCATCACATAACATTCTCAACCCCGCCAACGGGGCACCTATCACCGTGCCTTCACAGGACATGGTACTCGGATTGTATTACATTACCAAGATCCGTCCCGGCGCAAAAGGGGAAGGCATGACCTTCTACGGCGAAGAAGAAGCCATTATCGCCTATAACGAAGGTGCAGTAGATGTACACGCTTTGGTGAAAGTGATCGTGGATGACATCGATGAAGAAGGCAACCCTATCCGCAAGATGCACGAAACCAGTGTGGGACGTGTAATCACCAACGAAGCCATCCCTAAAGAGGTAGGATATATCAACGAACTGCTTTCCAAGAAATCGCTCCGCGATATCATCGGGAAGGTGATCAAGACTTGCGGTGTAGCCCGTACAGCCCAGTATCTCGACGATATCAAAGACCTTGGCTATTACATGGCATTCAAGGGAGGACTCTCATTCAACCTTGAAGATGTGATCATCCCGGCAGAAAAAGAAAAGCTTATCGCTGAGGGATATGCCGAAGTGGAACAGATCATGGATAACTACAATATGGGTTTCATCACCTATAACGAACGTTACAACCAGATCATCGACACCTGGACGCATATCAACTCCAAGCTTTCGAATATCCTGATGAAACAACTTGCCGAAGACGATCAGGGATTCAACTCGGTATATATGATGCTCGACTCGGGCGCCCGTGGTTCGCGCGAACAGATCCGCCAGCTGTCGGGTATGCGTGGATTGATGGCGAAACCGCAAAAGAGCGGCGCTGAAGGAGCACAGATCATCGAGAACCCCATCCTCGCGAACTTCAAAGAGGGATTGTCGGTGCTCGAATACTTCATCTCTACCCACGGTGCCCGTAAGGGTCTTGCCGATACTGCGTTGAAGACAGCCGATGCCGGGTACCTCACCCGTCGTCTGGTAGACGTGTCGCAGGATGTGATCATCACCGAAGAAGATTGTGGTACGTTGCGTGGCCTGGTTGCTACCGCTATCAAGAATAATGACGAGGTGATCGCCTCACTCTACGAGCGTATTTTAGGACGCGTATCGGTGCACGATGTGCAGCACCCCAACACTGGGGAGATCATTGTGAACGCAGGGGAAGAGATCACCGAAGATATAGCGAAGAAAATCGAAGAATCGCCTATTGAACGGGTAGAGATCCGTTCGGTACTCACCTGCGAATCATCGCACGGTGTCTGCGCGAAGTGTTACGGAAGAAACCTTGCTACAGGTAGAATGGTACAAAGAGGCGAAGCAGTAGGAGTTATCGCTGCCCAGTCCATCGGCGAACCGGGAACACAGCTTACGCTGCGTACGTTCCACGTGGGAGGTATCGCTTCTAACATCGCTACAGAAAACAGTGTCGTAACCAAGTACGACGGTACCCTCGAGTTCGACGAACTCCGTTACGTAGAGACCACTGATGCCGAAGGCAAGCCTTACAAAGTGGTGGTTAGCCGATTGGTGGAAATGCGTATTATAGACCTCAACACCAAAATCGTGCTGCTGGCCCACAACGTCCCCTACGGTTCGAAACTCTATTTCAACCAGGGTGACAAAGTGACGAAAGGTGACCTGATCTGCGAATGGGATCCGTTCAATGCAGTCATCGTTTCCGAAGCGTCCGGAAAGATCCGGTTCGAAAGTTTCACCGAAAATATCACCTATAAGGTTGAGTCTGATGAACAGACCGGTTTGAAGGAAAAGGTAATTATCGAATCGCGAGATAAGACCAGAGCACCATCGGCACATATCGTGGATGAAAACGACGATATCCTGCGTACCTACACCTTGCCGCTTGGATCCCACATCGTAAAGAACGAGGGAGACCAGATCAAAGCAGGTGATGTGCTGGTGAAGATACCGCGCGCTGTAGGTAAAGCCGGTGACATTACGGGAGGTCTTCCACGTGTGACCGAGCTGTTCGAAGCACGTAACCCGTCGAATCCCGCGGTAGTTGCGGAGATCGACGGTGAAGTATCTTTCGGCAAGATCAAACGTGGTAACCAGGAGATTTCTGTCACCTCCAAGACAGGAGAAGTGAAGAAATACATGGTGCCGCTCTCCAAACAGATATTGGTACAGGAAAACGACTATGTACGTGCAGGGATGCCGCTCTCCGACGGAGCCATCACCCCGTCGGATATTCTGGCTATCAAGGGGCCGACTGCGGTACAGGAATATATCGTGAACGAAGTTCAGGATGTTTACCGTCTGCAAGGTGTGAAGATCAACGACAAGCACTTTGAAGTGATTGTTCGCCAGATGATGCGTAAGGTAGAAGTGGTGGATCCGGGAGATACCCGCTTCCTCGAACAGCAGCTGGTGGACAAGAACGAGATGATGGAAGAGAACGACCGCATCTGGGGCAAGAAAGTGATTGTCAGTGCCGGTGATTCCCAACTGTTCGAACCGGGACAGATCGTTACCGCTCGCAAGCTGCGCGACGAAAACAGTTCGCTGAAACGTCGCGACCTGAAACCGGTAGAAGCACGCGATGCCGTTCCTGCTACTGCCAACCAGGTGTTGCAGGGAATTACCCGCGCAGCACTCCAGACGACCAGCTTTATGTCGGCCGCTTCGTTCCAGGAAACTACCAAGGTATTGAACGACGCCGCCATCAACGGCAAGACCGACACACTCGATGGTTTGAAGGAAAACGTGATCTGCGGACATCTTATCCCTGCCGGAACCGGCCAGAGGGAATTCGACAAACTGGTAGTCGGCTCACGCGAAGACTTCGAAAAACTGAGTGCCAACAAACGTGTAAATCTGTTCCAGGAGGCTACTGAATAAACACCTCTTCGGAAACAATCATATTAAAACCCGTGCCGGGATTCCGGCACGGGTTTTTATTTGAATCATTTGTTTATTACGTAATAAATAATTATATTTGCACGTAATAAATAGTATAAAATATGACTACTAAACTAACATTAAACATTGATAAGGATATCATTGAATATGCGAAATCATACGCCAAAGAAAATAATGTGAGTTTATCCAAACTCATAGAAAACTATTTGAATTCTCTGACACAGAAAGATAATAAACAATCTAAAAAGGTTAGCCCACTGGTTGAAAGCCTGACGGGTGTGATTCCTTCAGAGGAACTCGACGAGCGTAAAAGTTATAGGGATTATCTGGCAGAAAAATACACCTAATGGAGAATCTTCTAATTGATACCAATATCGTAGTCGACTTGCTAAGCAGGCGTGAGAACTTTTATCAGGAAGCACAGGAACTATTTACTCTGGCTGATGAAAATGATGTGAAGTTATTTATATCTGCACTGACTTTTGTGAACACACATTATTTGCTTTTGAGACATTTAAGTGAAAATGAAGCCCGGAAAGTGATGATAAAGTTCAAACTCCTCGTAAAAATATTACCACTTGAGGATAAAATTTTAGAACTTGCATTGGCATCCGATTTTCGCGATTTTGAAGATGCCATTCAATACCATACAGCCTTAGAGAATAAACTGAATATTATTATCACTCGGAATAAAAAAGATTTCAAAACATCCCGAATTCCGGTATTGACTGCGAAAGAGTATTTGAACAGGTAATATACATCAATTGTCGATATAGGGCTATCAGTTCAAATCCTTTATCCTTCCGCTTCTTATAAATTTTATATACCTTACTGTCCGGTAGATTTCTTCAGATACTCATAGATCGCTTGCTGGGCACGCACAGGAGGAGCATCAGCCGGAGCCGCATCCCGTTTGAAGACGTTTTGCAGGTTTTCATCGATCCACACCGCACTCTGGTTGTCTTTAAGCTGTATCTTGAGGATATCTATGATTTCCCGCTTCAATGATTCCATATAAACGGGGAAAGCCACTTCGATGCGCCGGTGCAGGTTGCGCTGCATCCAGTCGGCCGAAGTCAGGAAGATATCCTCTTCACCGCCGTTGAAGAAATACCAAACCCGCGAATGCTCCAGGTAAGCATCCACGATTCTGGTAATAGTGATGTTCTGGCTGAACGGCTGTCCGGGAACCAGACAACAGATTCCGCGTATGATCAGGTCGATCTTCACCCCCGCCTCGCTGGCACGATAAAGGGCATCGATCATTCCCCTGTCTTCCAGGCTATTCATCTTTAATATGATATGACCGATACCACCATTCTTCACATGATTAATCTCCTGTCCGATCATCCTATGAATCTCGGGGAGCATATTAAATTGTGTCACCAACAGGTGCTTGAAGTCATTCATATAGGGTTTTCCCTCTAATACCCTGAATACCTCGTCGATATCCCTGATGATTTCTTTATTGGAGGTAAGCAGTCCCTTATCGGAATAGATACGGGCAGTCTTCTCGTTGAAGTTACCCGTCCCCAGATAAGCATAACCCTTTATAGGATCATCCGGGTCGTTACTGCGCTTCCGCACATAGGCCAGTTTGGCGTGTACCTTTAGCCCCGGCAGGCTGTAAATAATTTTTACTCCCGCCTGTTGCATCAACTCGGAGGTTAAATAGTTATTCATCTCATCGAACCGGGCTTTTAACTCGACAAAGACAGTCACCTTTTTACCATTCTTCGCAGCACTGATCAAACTGTTGATTACGGCCGAATTCTCTGCCACACGATACTGGGTCACCTTTATTTCCAGCACCTTCGGATCGAAGGCTGCCTGCAGAAGGAACCGCAGCAGATAATCAAATGACTGGTAGGGGAAGTGTAGCAATACATCCTGTTTCCGTAGTACCCGCAAAATAGAGCTGTTGGTTTCCAGTTCCGGGATCCTGAGCGGTTGAGGGAGTTGCTGTTTCAAAGAATTACCCACCGGATTGGGTAGGCTCGACAGATCAGCCCTGTTCAGATAACGGCCTGAAGGAAGTAGCTCCTCCTCTTCAATCTCATAGGCTTCACAAAGGTATTGAAGAAAATAATCCGGCATATTCTTATCATACTGAAACCGCGTAACAGCCCCTATCTTCCGCTTGCGCACCTTGCGAAGTATCTCCTCGGCAATATCTTTCTGATCTGCATCCTCTAACGAGAAATCTGCATCACGTGAAATCTTAATGCTGAAGCAATCCACAATTTCATACCCGGGGAATACACTCTGCATATTCGCTTTGATCACATCATCGATAAACATGATATAATGATTGCCTTCATACGACGGAAGTTGAATAAACCGGGGTATTTTGGTATAGGGGATCTTCATGATGGCATAGGTATATCCTAGCTTGTCAGACTTTTTCTTCTTTTTCAACAGACTGATCACCTGGTAGATGCGGGCATCCTGAATAAACGAATGAATATCATCCTTCTGAATGATCATCGGTTGCAGATAGGGAAATACCTCTTCGTTAAAATACTTTTTCACATATTCCTGATGGAACGGCTCCACCTTATCGGTCTGATAAAGTATGATACCATTGCGTTTCAATTCAGGTAATATCATATTGTTGAAGATATCATCATACTCCTTTTCCTGAGCAGTGACCTCCTTGTTGATCTGCACAATAGTCTTCATCGCTTCCTCCACTGATTCATCGCGATTGATGCTTTCCAGCAGGGAACTATGGTATCCCGAAACACGTATTTTATAAAATTCCTCGAGATTGGAAGAATAGATGGAGAGAAATTTGATGCGCTCATACACCGGCAACCGTTCGTCTTTCGCTTCCAGCAGTACACGATAGTTGAATGACAACCAGCTGATATCACGTTTGAAGTATTTATATGTGGGATGGTTCATATTTTGAATTCGATACCTTTTGAATTATGGTATAAAAATAATAACTTTGACCGAATAAAAAAAATGAAGAAAATAGGACTACTTTCAGATACCCATGGCCATTGGGATGAAAAATTCGAAACATATTTCGCTTCGTGCGATGAGATATGGCATGCCGGTGATATCGGCTCACTCGCCCTGGCCCGGCAATTCGAAGTCCTAAAACCCTTCAGGGCCGTTTATGGCAATATCGATGATACTGCCGTTCGCAGTGCCTATCCCCACACATTGCGTTTCATGCTCGAGAAGGTAGATGTAATGATCACCCATATAGGCGGTTATCCGGGCCGTTATAACCCTGCCGTCCTGTCCCAATTAAAAGCCAATCCTCCAAAGCTGTTCATAACCGGACACTCCCATATATTGAAAGTAATGTATGATAAGAAACTGGAATGCCTCTATATGAACCCCGGCGCTGCCGGTAAATATGGCTTTCATCAAGTACGTACCCTTCTCCGTTTTATACTGGACGAAGGTAATATAAGGGACCTTGAAGTGATAGAGATAGGAAAACAGGGATGAATTAAAAGTGGAAAGGAGGGAAAGTGGGATGGTAAAAAGCGCCTATGTACCTGAGTGGGGGAAGAAGAGGCCGGAGAAAGTGAAAAACTAAAATGAATTTTCTTTGAAATAAAAAATTAAAAGAAGCCGGGGAACAGCAACAGGATGATTCCTCCCAATCCCAGCAACATCAACAGGGTTCCTACGCTTCTGTTAAGCAATACCAGGCCTCTGCGGTTAAAATGTTTTCGTAACCGGGAAACCATAGTCGTGAGAAGAAACCACCAAATGAACAAGGCTGCAGTAAATGCAATTAATCCGGCAACAAAAAAAGTTTTCCCATCCGCCAAAGGATTAAATGAGAAACGGGCATAAAGTCCTATCAACACTAAAATAATCGCTACATTGGAAAAGGTAAGCAAAAATGACGACACAAAATCTTTGAGATAACGCGTCTCCTGAGGTAATTTATTGGGCGTCCAGTCTCTCAACGGATTCGATTGGAATACCCTGAGACCGAAAAAGAAAAGGATAACGCTTCCCAGTATCTGTATAATCTGCTCATATTCATCAAAAAAATCTGCGACAAAACTTAGCCCCACTAATGTAATCAAGGCGTAGACCAGATCCGATAAAGTGGCGCCCAACCCTGTCATAAAGCCGTGCCAACGACCACGGTTAAGCGTTCGCTGAATAGTCAGCATATTGATAGGTCCCATAGGAGCAGAGACCAGCAAACCAATAAGAAATCCCTTGGTAATTGTTTCAAACATGTACCGCCGTTTACAGAAATGACTCTAAATTTTTCCGGTGCAAAGGTACATCCATTATACAAAACAGACAAAACAAGTTTTGCCTCTGTATTCACTTATCGAAAAAGTTCACTAACTTTGTGCCTTAATTCAGATTGATTAAAGTCTCTTTCAATCTATATCAATCTGTTCCAATCCCAATCTAAAAAAAGAGATATGATTACATTTTTCAAGACTCCTTCCCAGAGTGTGATTGCCGTACAAATCAATAGAGAATTCTCACAGGAAGAGATCCAGAAACTGATATGGTTGTTCGGTGAAGCAGAAGTACTACCCACTGAGAGCATCGATCAATCCTTTATAGGTCCGCGCCGTGAGATGATCACCCCATGGAGTACTTGTGCCGTAGAGATCACCCAGAACATGGGTATAGAGGGTATCACACGTATCGAAGAATATACATCATATAACAATAACGATACGACAGAATTCGATCCTATGTTGCAACGCAAATATAACAAACTGGATCAATCTGTTTTCACTATCGACAAACAACCTGAACCGATCATATATATCGACGATATTACCGCTTATAATCAGGCGGAAGGGCTTGCCCTGAGCAATGAGGAGATCGATTATCTCAACGCTGTCAGCAACAAGATGGGGCGTAAGCTGACTGACAGTGAAGTGTTCGGATTCTCACAAGTGAATTCTGAACATTGCCGACACAAGATATTTAACGGCAAATTCGTTATCGATGGTGAGGAGAAAGAACTGACTTTATTCCAATTGATCAAGAAGACCTCTACCGTTAACCCCAATAGCCTCATATCGGCTTACAAGGATAATGTGGCTTTCGTACAGGGACCCATCATACAACAGTTTGCACCGGCAAGTGGTGATAAGCCTGATTTCTTCCGGATTAAAGAAGTAGAAAGCGTACTTTCGCTCAAAGCCGAAACCCATAACTTCCCCACTACCGTAGAACCATTCAATGGTGCTTCTACGGGCACGGGTGGTGAAATCCGCGACCGGTTGGCAGGAGGAAAGGGATCGCTTCCGGTAGCGGGGACAGCCATCTACATGACCTCCTACCCTCGTCTCGAAGAGGGCCGTGCCTGGGAGCAAACACTGCCCCCTCGCCCATGGCTTTACCAGACACCTGAGCAGATCCTTATCAAAGCCTCTAACGGAGCATCAGACTTCGGGAATAAATTCGGTCAACCGCTGATCTGCGGATCAGTACTTACTTTAGAGCATGCCGAAAACGACAAAAAATTCGGATATGACAAGGTGATTATGCTTGCCGGAGGGATTGGATATGCCAACAAGCGCGATGCAAAAAAAGGAGAACCGCAGAGCGGTGAAAAAGTAGTGGTACTGGGTGGCGATAACTACCGCATCGGTATGGGTGGTGGCGCCGTCTCGTCGGTCAACACCGGCGAATACTCCGCGGGGATCGAACTGAATGCTGTACAGCGTGCTAATCCGGAGATGCAGAAACGTGTTGCCAACGTGATCCGTGCACTGGCCGAATCGGACGAAAACCCTATTGTATCTATCCACGACCACGGTGCAGGCGGTCATCTTAACTGTCTTTCGGAATTGGTGGAAAAAACAGGCGGTGTCATCGAAATGGACAAACTGCCTGTTGGTGACGAAACGCTTTCTGCCAGGGAAATCATAGGCAACGAAAGCCAGGAACGGATGGGATTGCTCGTAGAACAAAAGGATATAGGACGGATAGAGCGTATTGCTTCCCGCGAACGGTCACCCATGTACATAGTAGGCGAAACCACAGGTGATATGAAATTCACCTTCCGCCAGCCGGATGGTTCCTGTCCCATCGATATGGAACTGGAGGATTTCTTCGGAAAACCACCCGTCACTATCATGGAGGATACTACTATCACGGAAGAGTATAGTGCTCCGGAATATGATCAGGAATTGCTGGAAACTTATATAGAAAATGTTCTCAAATTAGAAGCTGTCGCCTGTAAAGATTGGCTTACCAATAAGGTAGACCGCTCAGTCACCGGGAAAATCGCCCGTCAGCAGTGCCAGGGTGAAATCCAGCTACCTCTGAGCGACTGTGGCGCCATCGCACTCGACTATAACGGTTATGCCGGGATGGCAACCTCGTTGGGACATGCCCCGCAGGCAGCTATGATAGATCCCGTTGCCGGATCAGTGATGGCGGTTGCCGAAGCGCTTACCAACCTCGTATTTGCACCGCTTTCCGAGGGATTGCAATCCGTCTCACTGAGTGCTAACTGGATGTGGCCCTGCCGCAACCCGGGGGAAGATGCCCGCCTTTATAAAGCGGTAGAAGCTTGTTCCGACTTTGCTTGCGACCTGGGGATCAATATTCCCACGGGAAAAGACTCACTCTCGATGACGCAGAAATATGGTGACGACAAAGTCTACTCACCGGGAACGGTCATCATCTCCGCTGCCGCCGAAGTGAAAAATATCCGTAAGATCGTATCCCCGGTGCTGGCTTATATAAGAGGCACTTACCTTTACTATATCGATTTCTCATTCGACACCTTCAAATTGGGGGGATCGGCATTTGCACAGACAATGGGCAAAATTGGAGACGAGGCTCCCACTGTGACCGATGCCGAATACTTCAAGAACACATTCGCCGCTGTACAGGAATTGGTAAACCGCGGATTGATCCTCGCCGGACACGACATCTCCGCCGGAGGGATGATCACTACCATGCTCGAGATGTGCTTTGCCAATCCGCAAGGAGGACTGGAAGCACGATTCGACAAAATCCGCCATACAGACCTGATAAAAATTCTCTTCTCCGAAAATCCGGGAGTGATCATCCAGGTGAAACATCACCACTTAGTAGAAAAGATCCTGCAGGACTACGGGGTGGGAGCCGCTATTGTGGCACGGCCAATAGAAGAGCGGAAGCTGGTGATCTCTAAAGATACTTTCTGCAAAGAGTTTGATATCGACCAATTGCGTGATGTATGGTATAAGACCTCTTATCTCCTCGACCGGAAACAAAGTGGAGAAACCTGTGCTGCACAGCGATTTGGGAACTATAAAAACCAACCGCTCCGGTTCGGGTTCAATCCCTCCTTTACAGGTAAAATGGAAGACCTGGGATTGAATCCCCAAAGGAAGGAAAGGTCGGGAATCACTGCCGCCATAATCCGCGAAAAAGGAACCAACGGCGAACGTGAGATGGCCTATGCACTTTGGCTTGCAGGATTCGATGTAAAAGATGTACATATGACCGATCTTACTTCCGGTCGCGAGACTCTGGAAGATGTACGGTTTGCAGTCTTCTGCGGAGGATTCTCCAATTCTGATGTACTGGGTTCATCCAAAGGATGGGCCGGCGGCTTCCGCTACAATGAAAAAGCAAAGGCGGCACTCAATAATTTCTTTGCCCGCGAAGATACATTAAGCCTCGGCATCTGTAATGGCTGCCAGTTGTTGATGGAATTAGGATTGATCTATCCTGAAATGGGAGATAACCATCCTAAAATGCATCATAATCTGTCTCATAAGTTCGAATCTACTTTCGTAAGTTTGGAAATACCCAAGAATGAGTCGGTAATGCTCAAATCGCTCGAAGGCACAAAACTCGGCGTATGGGTGGCGCATGGCGAAGGCCGTTTCCTATTGCCGGAATCGGAATCAGCATATCATATTGCAGCAAAATATTTCCACAACGAATATCCCGGCAATCCTAACGGTTCCGATTATGCCACTGCGGCTGTCTGTTCGCGCGATGGACGTCACCTGGCGATGATGCCGCACCCCGAACGCTCTGTCTTCCCATGGCAAAACGCGTGGTACCCGCACGCTTACCGCAAACATGAGGTAACACCCTGGATGGAAGCATTTGCCAATGCAAGGGAATGGTTGAAAGAGAAAAATCAGACAAAATAAAAACGGATACATCATATCAGAAAAGGAGAAAAATAACCAATGGATCCGATTTTTGCATACAAAATGAAAGTGCGTGATTATGAATGTGATACCCAAGGACATGTAAATAACGCTAACTATCAACACTATTTTGAAGTAACCAGGCATGAGTTTCTGGAAAAAGCAGGACTCAACTTTCACCAATTGCATTTACAGGGGATAGATGCGGTAGTCTCACAGGTTGAGATACGCTACAAGGTGCCCCTTGTCGGTATGGATGAGTTCAATTGCACGGTACACCGTATTGAGAGGGAAGGGGTGAAATATATTTTCCATCAGAAAATCATTCGCCTGTCGGATAATGCAGTGTGTGCTAAAGCAAAGATTGAAGTGGTGAATCTGGTGAATGGCAAGTTGTCACAACCCGAAGTGTTCGATGAAGCGTTCGCTCCATATTTGGGGTTTGGGATGTAGGATTTGGGATTTGAAAATTTGACTACGTCGATTTACAATTCATGATTCCGGATTTCATGATTTGGAATACGAATAAATTGAATCATTGATAATTAGTCTTATAGCCACTCCTTCCCGACAAGCCGGGACAAGTTGTCCCGATTTATCGGAATTGGCACATTAGATTTCTATGGAAACAGATAAATCTCTATACCGGATAGCGCTCACACAGATCAACGGCGTAGGGGTGATGCATGCCCGTACCCTGATGCAGGTGATTGGCGACGAAGAGGCGATCTTCAAAGAGGATGTCCGTAAGCTGGAAGCTATTCCCCGCATTTCGAGAAGGTTGATTGGAGAGATCCGTAATCCCGAAGTACTAAAAAAAGCGGAAAAAGAACTGGAATTTGTGGCAGATAATAAGCTCCGGCTCATTTTCTTTACCGATGAAGATTACCCCCAACGCCTTACCCAATGTATTGATGCTCCCTTACTGCTTTATGCCAAAGGCAACGCCTATTTCAATCATCAGAAAACTATCAGTGTCATTGGCACACGCAACTCCACCAGATATGGAGAGGATTTCTGCAAAGAGTTCATGGAAGAATTATCGCGCAGAATCCCTGAAGCACAGATTATCAGTGGCCTGGCATATGGTATCGATATCTGCGCTCACCGGGCCGCGTTGAAGCACAATCTTTCCACTGTAGCCGTATTGGCACACGGATTAGATCGTATCTATCCACAGATACACAGGCAGACAGCCGTCGAAATGTTACAAAACGGGGCTCTTCTCACCGAATTTCCCAGTGGCACCAATCCGGACAAACACAATTTCGTGAAGCGCAACCGTATCGTCGCAGGTATGGCCGATGCGGTAGTAGTGATTGAATCGGGCAAAAAAGGAGGATCACTTACCACTGCCGATATCGCCAACTCTTATTATCGTGAAGTTTTTGCCTTGCCGGGGCGTATCAGCGATAAAATGTCAGCTGGCTGTAACAGGTTGATATCGGACAACAAAGCGCTACTTTTTCAAAGTATCGACAGCTTTATCTCTCACATGGGATGGGAACCGGAAGAAAAACAACCTCTTCCGGTACAGCAGGAACTTTTCCCCGATCTATCAGAAGAAGAGTCGATAATATTCGAAAAGCTCAGTAAAACAGGATCCATGCATGTAAACACATTGGCCGTTGAACTCAACATTCCGGTATCAGAATTGTTTATGACATTACTGGAGTTGGAAGTAAAAAACATTGTGACATCACTTCCGGGTGGAATGTATCAATTAGTGTGAAATTTGACCTGTTTATCCCCCTCGCTTCTCTTTATTTTTTATATCTTTGAAAAAATAATCACACTTAACAAAAGATCAATGGCTTTACAGATAGGCGATAAAATACCCGAAACATTGGGCACAGATCAAAATGGAGAACCGATAAAAGCGGAGCAATTCAGAGGTAAGAAACTGGCTCTCTACTTTTATCCGAAAGACAACACACCGGGATGTACGGCTCAGGCCTGCAGCCTGCGCGACGGTTACAACGATCTCCGGAAAGCAGGATATGAAATCGTAGGTGTAAGTGTCGACAGTGAGAAATCACACCAAAGATTTATCGATAAGTTCTCTCTACCATTTCCCCTGATCGCCGATACCGGAAAAAGACTGGTTGAAGTATTTGGGGTATGGCAGCAAAAATCGATGATGGGAAAGAAATTCATGGGTACTGTCCGCACTACATTCCTTGTAGATGAAAACGGGATCATCCGGGATAAAATAGAAGGAAGAGGCGTGGATACGAAAAACCATGCCGTGCAGATATTAGAGAAAATGAAAACCGGCCGGGACTGATGAGCCGGCAGTGAAAACAAGCAACGTTTTCGTTAAGCTAAATGAGCAGAAGACAAACAAGTTTGTCTTCTGCCATAGCAAGAAAACGACTAATTTTAATGAACAAAAAATTAAACATAACTAAAAATGGCAGAAGAAAAAGATAACAAGAACAGTGAAAAACTGAAAGCGCTGCGTGCGGCGATGGACAAAATTGAAAAAACCTACGGCAAAGGCTCTATCATGAAGATGGGCGATGAGAAAGTGGAAGAAGTACCCGTTATCTCCTCCGGTTCTATTGCCCTGAATGTGGCTTTGGGTGTAGGTGGCTATCCGCGCGGACGTGTCATCGAGATCTACGGGCCGGAGTCATCGGGAAAGACCACTCTCGCCATCCATGCCATTGCCGAAGCCCAAAAAGCGGGCGGCGTGGCTGCCTTTATAGATGCTGAACACGCTTTCGACCGTTTTTATGCCGAGAAACTGGGTGTAAATACCGATGAGTTGCTTATTTCACAACCAAGCAGCGGTGAAGAAGCATTGGAGATCGCCGAACAGTTGATTCGTTCTTCTGCGGTAGATATTATTGTTATCGACTCGGTGGCAGCGCTCACTCCCAAGAAAGAGATAGAAGGAGAGATGGGGGACTCCAACGTGGGACTGCAGGCACGATTGATGTCGCAGGCGCTCAGGAAACTCACCTCAGCCATCAGCAAGACCAACACCACCTGCATATTTATCAACCAGTTACGTGAGAAGATCGGGGTAATGTTTGGTAATCCGGAAACAACTACCGGAGGGAATGCTTTGAAGTTCTACGCATCGGTACGTTTGGATATCCGTGGGAGCGGCACAGCCATCAAAGATGGTGAAGAGCAGATTGGGAAACCCACCCGCGTAAGGGTTGTCAAAAACAAACTGGCACCTCCCTTCCGTAAGGCGGAATTCGATATCATGTATGGAGAAGGTATTTCGCGTACGGGTGAGATTATCGATCTGGGATCTGATCTGGGGATTATCAAAAAAAGCGGTTCATGGTACAGCTATAACGATACCAAACTGGGTCAGGGGCGCGATGCGGCAAAGGCGGCTATCAAAGACAACCCCGAATTGGCCGAAGAGCTCGAAAAACTTATTTTCGACGCACTCAAGGAGAACAGCAAATGACATGGAAAACGAGACATCCCTTCCGGGGTCTCGTTTTTTCATTTAGCACATTTAACTACACTTCGTCCCGTTGAACGTTGTTTGTCACATTAAATTATGCAAGATCACAGAAATTTAACGCAGTCCGAAATCGATCAGTTGGAGAAAAACGGATGCAGTTGTACTGACTGGGGGTTGGTGACAGTAAAAGAAGGCTTCAACCCACGTTATGTACGTGAAAGCCACTTCTCCGGCAAGGTTGAAATTGGCATCTTTGAGAAAATTTTCTCTTTGCCCGGCGGACTACAGAAACATGCCGGCATCAATCGCGCCGTGATCCATAACTGCACCATCGGCGATAATGTAATGATCGAGAATGTGCAAAATTATATCGCCAACTATACTATTGGCGATAATTGTTTCATTCAGAATATAGACGTGATCCTGGTCGACGGGATGACGACCTTCGGAAACGGAGTGCAGGTCAACGTACTAAACGAAACCGGAGGACGGGAAGTACATATCAACGACAAGCTCTCAGCCCATTTTGCCTATATCTACTCACTTTATCGCCATCGCCCGAAACTGGTTGAACGGATGAAGGCGATCATCGATTATTATTGCGATAAGCACTCATCCGACAGGGGGATTATAGAACATGATTGCAAGATCGTGAATGTAGGCTATATCAAAAATGTGCGGATAGGCTCTTTCTGTAAGATCACCGGTGCGATGAAACTCAAGAACGGCAGCATCAACAGCAATGAATATGATCCGGTTTATATCGGACGGAATGTGATTGCCGAAGATTTTATTATCTGCTCCGGCTCCACGATCGACGGAGGTTCTATTATCTCCCGTTGTTTTATCGGACAGGCTTGCCATATCGATCACGGATATTCCGCTTCCGATTCTCTCTTTTTCAGTAATTGCCAGGGTGAGAACGGTGAAGCATGTGCGCTTTTTGCCGGGCCTTATACCGTCACACACCATAAGTCCACGCTGCTCATTGCAGGGATGTTTTCCTTTATGAATGCCGGATCGGGCTCTAACCAGAGCAACCACATGTATAAATTGGGGCCTATCCACCAGGGAATCATTGAGCGGGGAGCAAAGACGACCAGTAACTCTTACGTATTGTGGCCTGCCAAGGTGGGACCCTTCTCACTGATCCTGGGACGCCATTCCCAACATGCCGACACATCGAATCTTCCTTTTTCCTACCTCGTAGAAAAAGACAACGGTACCTATATTGCGCCGGGTGTGAATTTACGCAGCGTGGGCACCATCCGTGATGCCAAGAAATGGCCCGAAAGAGACCGCCGGAAAGATCCCGACCGGCTCGACTGCATCAATTTCAACCTACTCAGTCCCTATACGATCCAGAAAGTGTTTGCCGGTGTAGGGATTCTCAAAAACCTCCAGGCTGTGGCCGGGGAAACATCGGAATTTTATACCTTCCAGAGTTGCGTCATCACCAATTCATCACTACTGAGAGGATTGAAACTTTATGAGATCATTATCCACAAATTTCTTGGGAACTCGCTTATCAAGCGTTTAGAGAAAACCCGTTTCAAAAGCAATGAAGAGATCAGGCAGCGGCTCGACCCGCAAGGTGCACCCGGACTGGGAGAATGGGTAGATGTTTCGGGGTTGATCGCCCCCAAATCGGAGATCGACGACCTGCTCTGCAAAATCGAATCGGGGGAGATCACCAAACTGAAGGAGATCAATCATGTGTTCCAGAAACTGCACCAGGACTACTATGAAAACGAATGGACATGGGCCTGGGATAAGATTCAGTCGTTTTACAGTATCAAAGCCGATGAGATTACGGCAGCTGATGTGATCTCCATTGTTGAAAAGTGGAAAGCAGCTGTGATCGGCCTCGATGAGATGATTTACAGCGACGCTAAAAAAGAGTTCTCCCTCTCATTCAAAACCGGTTTTGGTGCTGACGGCAATATCCAGGACCGGGCTATGGATTTCGAATACGTAAGGGGTGCTTTCGATAAGAACCCATTCGTTATAGCCACATTAAAGCATATCGAAGAGAAAAGGGCATTGGGAGACGAATTGATAGAAAGAATAAAAAATATACAATAAACATCCTATTTTTATGACAGACAAGATTGAGGAACTCATCCGGCAGTTCAACCCGCAACCTATACGCATTCCTATTAACAAGTGTGATCTGGAAGAGGTGATAGAAACGCTTATTTCACAAATGTTCCCTATCTGCGACTGTCCGGAACCGGTAGATGTCCATGAAAAGTTAAGGAAAGCAGCCCTGACTCTTCACTCCAACATATCGTCGCTCACTGGTAAACAGAAAGCCGAAGAGATCTCCGAATCGTTTTTCCGGCTATTCCCTTCGCTCAGGGAACGGCTCTATAAAGATGCGGCCTGCTATTTGAAAGCCGACCCTGCAGCCAAGAGCCTGGAAGAAGTGATCCTCACCTACCCCGGATTTTATGCATTATGCGTGCATCGTGTCGCCCATGAACTCCACCGGCTGGGAGTACCCCTGATTGCCAGGCTTTTCTCTGAATATGCACATTCAAAAGTAGGTATTGATATTCATCCCGCCGCCAGGATAGGCAAAAATCTCTTTATGGACCATGGAACGGGGATCGTGATCGGTGAAACGGCCGAGATTGGTAACAACGTAAAGATATATCAGGGTGTAACGCTCGGTGCATTATATGTAGAGAAGAAATTGTCTGACGTAAAACGACATCCGACCGTGGAGGACAACGTGGTGATATACGCCAATGCCACTATTCTGGGAGGAAAGACGGTGGTCGGCCATGACTCGGTAATTGGCGGCGGAGCATGGCTCACGCGGAGTGTAGTCCCCTACTCTCTCGTCTCTAACTCGATAGATGTAAAGATACGGATGGTGAGGGATCTTTCCAGTCCTTATGATTTTGTCATTTGATCCGGCTTCACAGCATCTAAACCGGCATCGTTTCTTCTTTTCCAATCTCCTCCAGCAAAGCAACTGCTGTTTCCACCGTTTCAACATGGCTGATCGCCACCGACCGCTTATTGCCTTTTTCCTGTAAGCGGCACCGTCGCGGTTGTTTCTGCACAAAATCCAACAATTGATCAAATACCGGTGAACTGTAATAGGGCGATTCGGGATTGGAGACCAGGAAGAGGGTCATCTGTCCGTTTTTCAGGACTACCTTCTCAATTCCCAACGACTTGGCGATACGGCGAAGCCGCACAATACGGATAAGTTCCCTGCCCTGTCCCGGAATTCTTCCGAAGCGGTCTTCCAGACGTTTCATAAAGTCCATGATCTCCGTCTCGGACTCCATATTGTCCATTTCACGGTAAATGGCTACACGTTCCGCATCGTTCGGGATATAATTCACCGGGAACATGAGTTCCAGGTCGCTCTCTACCAGGACATCATCCACAAAATTATGCGTCTGAGCCCTTTCCGCCTGCTGTGTATCATATAGTTCGGCGAACTCATCTTTTCGCAACTCCTGTACCGCTTCGGCCAATATCTTCTGATAAGTTTCATACCCCAGGTCGGCAATAAAACCGCTCTGTTCCGCTCCCAGCAGGTTTCCCGCACCACGAATGTCCAGGTCCTGCATCGCGATATGGAGTCCGCTCCCCAACTCGGCGAAATTCTCAATAGCCTGCAAACGTCTCCGCGAATCACTGCTCAGCATATAGAACGGGGGCGCCAGCAGATAACAGAATGCTTTGCGGTTGCTTCGACCTACCCTGCCGCGCAACTGGTGTAAATCGCTCAATCCGAAATTCTGTGCATCCATCACTATAATTGTATTCACATTGGGCATATCGATACCCGATTCGATGATAGTCGTCGCGATCAGGACATCCTGTTCATGATTGATAAAATCGGCAATCACACCTTCTAATTTCTTCGGATCCATCTGACCGTGTCCCACCGCCACGCGTACACCCGGCATCTCTCTCTTGATAAGGGCTTCCAGTTCATAAATATTCCTGATGCGGTTGTTCACTATAAACAGCTGCCCATTCCGGTTCAATTCAAAATTGATCGCATCACGGATAAGCTCTATATCAAACGTATGTACCTCGGTCTGTATGGGATAGCGGTTGGGAGGAGGCGTCCCTATGGTGGAAAGGTCGCGCGACCCCATCAGCGAGAATTGTAGAGTACGCGGGATAGGGGTTGCCGTCATAGTGAGCGTATCCACGTTCACCTTCAACTGTTTGAGTTTCTCTTTGACGGACACCCCAAATTTCTGCTCCTCATCGATGATCAGCAGTCCCAGATCTTTGAACTCCACATCCTTCCCCACCAGTCGATGAGTACCGATAAGGATATCAATCTTTCCCTCTTTTAACCGTAGGAGGATCTCTTTTTGCTCTTTCGCCGAACGGGCGCGGCTCAGGTAATCCACCTTTACCGGGAAATCGGCTAGCCGTTCGCTGAAAGTATGGTAATGCTGGGTTGCCAACACCGTGGTTGGCACCAACACAGCCGTCTGCTTCCCGTCGGTAGCCGCTTTAAAGGCAGCACGGATAGCTATTTCGGTCTTTCCGAAACCTACATCGCCACAGACCAGCCTGTCCATAGGTCTCTCACTCTGCATGTCGGCTTTCACATCGCGGGTAGCTTTCACCTGGTCGGGCGTATCCTCATACATAAACGACGCTTCCAACTCTGTCTGCAGGTAAGTATCCTTCGAAAAGGCATATCCTTTCTCCTGGTGACGCTGGGCATAAAGCTTAATCAGGTCGCGGGCAATATCCTTGATCTTCTTCTTTGTCCGCTCTTTCACCTTCTCCCATGCTCCCGAGCCCAGTTTATTCAGTTGCGGCTCCTCTCCCTCCTTACCTTTGTACTTCGATATCTTATGCAGGGAATGAATGGAAACGAATACCGCGTCATTATTCTTATAGAGAAGTTTGATAACCTCTTGTACCTTGTCGCCGATGCGAAGGCGTACCAGCCCGGAAAACCGGCCGATACCATGGTCCATATGCACCACGTAATCACCCTGTTGAAGTTGGTTGATCTCCTTAAGTGTCAGGGCGATCTTACCTGAACGAGCCTTGTCGGACTTGAGGCTATATTTATGAAAGCGGTCGAAAATCTGATGATCGGTAAAGCAACATATTTTTAATGTATCATCAGAAAATCCTTCATGCAACGTTTTGTTGACCGGTATAAAAGGGATGGGATCATTACGATCCTCGAAAATATGGAAAAGCCTCTTCTGCTGCTTCTCGCTGTCGCTCAAAATATAAATTGTATATCCCTCATCCATAAAACGGTGTAACGATTCGCCCAGCAGATCGAAATTCTTGTGATAGGGAGGCTGCATTGATGTATTGAATTCGATACCGGCATCGGGGGTATCTAACATCTTGGTATCGAAACGTATCTGCCGGAACGGGCGGATACTCTCCAGAAAATCCTTTTTCAAGAGCAGTTCTGCTTTCACAAATTCCTCATCCCTGGGATCGATATGCAGTTCATCCTCGTTGATCGATTCCACCCGGCTTGCAATCCAACGCATATCTTCCGTACCGATCACCGAGTCACCGGGAAGAAGTCCGAAAAGCGAAGCCTCTTTAGATCCGTTACGTCCGAATTCGGGAACGATCCGGATCTCGTTGAACTTCTCTTTAGACAATTGCGTTTCCACGTCGAAATTGCGTATGGTCTCCACCTCATCTCCAAAGAAGTCGATACGGTAGGGATATTCACTCGAAAAAGAGAAGACATCGAGAATACTTCCCCGTACGGCATACTGTCCCGGTTCATATACATAATCTACTATCTGAAACCCCAGGCTGTCGAGCACTTCACTCACAAAAGCACTGTCGACCCGGTCTCCTACCGACACTTTCAGCGTATTTTCCACCAGTTGTTTACGGGAAACGGTTTTCTCCGCCAATGCGTCAGGATAACTGACAATGATCAATGGGCCGGAACCATCCTGCAGGCGGCTTAAAACACCTGCACGAAGTACCTCGTTAGCACGGTCTATCTGCCCGTATTTAGCTGCCCGCTTGTAGGCCGAAGGGAAAAAGAGCACATCAACCGAACCCATCATTTGGGTCAGGTCATGATAGAAATAACCTGCGGTCTCCGCGTCATTTAAAATATAAAGGTAAGTCTGTGGTTGTTTGTGGAATAATTCCCCTGCAAATAAAGCACGGGAAGAGCCGTGCAAACCCGTCACTGATAAGACTTGGATCTCTTTCAGCAGTGAGCCTGCAGCCGCCAGGTTGGGATGCTTTCCAATCACCTGTTGTAATTGGCCAATGTCAATTGTTTCAACCATTCAGAAGAAAGTTACAAAGATAAGCCATTTTTTTTATTATCTTTGCCCCCCGGAGACAAGAAAACAATCATATATGGAGATAGATGCCAGGCACACACCTGACTACCTCTTCGAGGCCAGTTGGGAAGTGTGTAACAAAGTGGGCGGAATTTATACCGTCCTATCCACACGGGCCAATATTCTACAGAAAACTTATAAAGACCACGTATTTTTCATTGGGCCCGATGTGTGGGGAGAACAGGAAAGCCCCTGGTTCAAGGAAGATAAGAAGCTCTTTGGGTCATGGTGCGATTACGCATCACGCAACCAACATTTACCTATCCGTATTGGGCGGTGGAAGATACCCGGAGAACCTATTGTTTTTTTAATAAAGTTCGATGCATTCTTCGAAAAGCAGAATGACATCTACGCGGAAATGTGGATGGATTACGGCGTTGACTCGATAGCAGCTTATGGCGACTATCACGAAGCGACCATGTTTGCCTATGCTACAGGAGTGGTTATTGAAAGTTTTTACCGCTTTCATCACCTTGAGGCGGAGAATGTGATCGCCCATTTCAATGAGTGGATGACAGGCGCGGCAGCCCTTTATATCAAGAAACATGTTCCCAAGATTGCCACCCTCTTCACCACCCATGCTACCTCCATCGGTCGCTCCATTGCCGGCAACAACCTCCCACTGTACGATCATCTTGAAAGATACAACGGGGACCAGATGGCACGCCAGTTGAATATGGCTGCCAAGCATTCTATTGAGAAGAAGGCGGCACATAATGTTGATTGTTTCACTACAGTGAGTGATATTACCGCTGCGGAATGCGCACAACTGTTGCAACGATTACCCGACATAGTCACACCCAACGGATTTGAAAAAGATTTTATACCCAAAGGGGTTAATCACAGCCGGGCAAGGAAGAAAGCACGAAAAGTACTGCTCAATGTCGCCGAAAAGATGGTGGGGCATACCATCCATCCTGACGCATTGCTGATTGCCACCAGTGGCAGGTATGAATACAAAAACAAAGGTATCGATGTGTTTATCGATGCAATGAACCTGCTCCGGAAAATGCCGGAACTGACAAAGGATGTCATTGCCTTTATCATGGTACCCGGATGGGTAAAAGGGCCGCGTAAAAATCTTCAGGAACGCCTCTCCTCCGGGGAACCGTTATCAACCGGAAATTGCCCCTTTATCACCCATGAGCTGGTAGAACCACAGCACGACATGGTAATGAACCAGATCAGGCGTTTGGGATTCTGTAATGACGAGAGGGAGAGAGTAAAGATCATCTTCGTGCCTTCTTATCTGAATGGTGATGACGGGATTTTCAATCTTCCCTATTACGACCTGCTGATCGGGCTCGATATGACCGTCTTTCCATCCTATTACGAACCATGGGGTTACACACCGCATGAGAGTGTCGCCTTTTCTGTCCCTACCATCACCACAACCTTGGCAGGATTCGGTGTCTGGGCTAAAAAAGAGGGTGACAGGAAAGAGGGAATAAATGATGGTATTGAAGTAATTTACCGCAATGATGGGAATTATACGGAGGTGGCAGAGGAGATTGCCGCACTTGTACACGAGTTGTCACTAAAGAGCAACGAGCAGGTGAAAATATTAAAGCAAAGTGCGGCTGCACTGGCTGATATGGCAGACTGGGGACACTTCATTCGTTATTATAAGGAAGCTTATAGCAAAGCATTGCATAACTCATTTGTCAGATTATCGTATCCTTATAAACTTAAAACAGAATAAAAGTGTTATACTTGCCGTATAAGATTCAAAATTCAAAATTCAAAATTCAAGATTCAAGATTCAAAATTCAAGATTCAAGATTTTAGTTTTTAGATTTAGGATCTAGGATATAAGATAATAAAAATCATAAAAAATGATAATTCAATCAAGTTATTCGAACACACCCATCTGGAAAGATATCCACGTACATGCAGAATTGCCTGAGCAATTGCGTCCTCTGGAAGAGATCGCCCATAATTTGTGGTGGGTATGGAATGAAGAGGCGAAAGCCATATTTGAGATATTAGACCCGCAGGAGTGGGAAAAGAGCGGAAAGAATCCGGTGGTATTATTACAGAATCTGCGTTCTGAGGCCACTGAAAAAGCATTGAACAACAATGAACTTTTAGAACGTATTCAAAGGGCCTATAGGTCATTCAAAAATTATATGAGTGTCCCTCATGACAATGAGCGACCAAGCGTGGCCTACTTCAGCATGGAATATGGCCTGTCACATGTATTGAAAATCTATTCCGGCGGTTTGGGTATCCTGGCCGGTGATTATCTAAAGGAGGCGAGCGACAGTAATGTAAATATGACTGCGGTAGGATTTCTCTATCGCTACGGATATTTTACGCAAACCCTCTCTATAGACGGTCAGCAGATTGCCAATTACGAAGCCCAAAACTTCGGAAATCTCCCCATTACCCAGGTGATGAATGAAGATGGATCACCCATGATCCTCGAAGTACCCTTCCATGACCGCCCTATTTATTCACATGTATGGAAGGTGGCGGTAGGACGCATCAATCTCTACCTGATGGATACCGATTTGGAATATAACAGTGAGTACGACCGGCCTATCACCCATCAGTTATATGGAGGCGACTGGGAGAACCGTATGAAACAGGAATTCTTACTCGGTGTCGGCGGTATATTGTTATTAAAGAAATTGGGGATCCGTAAGGATGTATACCACATGAACGAAGGCCATGCAGCTTTCATCAACATCCAGCGTCTGCATGATTATGTGATTGAAGAAGGCCTTTCCTTCCAGGAAGCACTGGAGGTGGTACGTGCATCTTCACTCTACACAGTACATACGCCGGTACCGGCAGGGCACGACTATTTCGACGAGCCGCTGATTTCCAAGTATATGTCGCCAATGATTCAAAGCATCGGTATCCCCTGGCGGCAATTCATGGATATGGGACGCGACAATCCCGGATCACATGAAAAATTCTCCATGAGCGTATTTGCATTGAATACCGCACAAGAAGCCAACGGAGTAAGCAAACTCCATGGAAGCGTTTCACAAAAGATGTTCCAGCCGGTATGGAAAGGTTATTTCCCTGAGGAATTGCACGTAGGTTATGTGACCAACGGCGTCCATCTGCCCAGTTGGGCCACTTCCTCGGTAAAAGCGCTCTACGAAAAGTATTTCGGCGAATCGTTTTACAAAGACCAGTCAAATACCGACATCTGGAAAAATATTTATAATGTGAGCGACGACGAACTGTGGAAGCTCCGCATGCATCTAAAAAAGAAACTGGTTGATTATATCCAGGTAGAGTTCAAAGAGGGATGGCTCAAAAACCAGGCTGCTCCTTCAAGGATTATGAATATGCTGGAAGAGGTCAATCCCAATGCACTATTGATCGGGTTCTCCAGACGTTTTGCCACTTATAAGCGGGCACATCTGCTGTTTACCGATCTTGACCGCTTGTCGAAAATCGTAAATAACCCCAAATACCCGGTACAGTTCATTTTTGCCGGTAAAGCGCATCCGGCCGATGGAGGCGGGCAAGGGTTAATCAAACAGATCGTGGAGATATCACGTCGTCCCGAGTTCCTCGGTAAGATCATCTTCCTTGAGAATTATGATATGCGTTTGGCCAAACGTCTTGTCTCCGGTGTGGATATCTGGCTGAATACCCCTACCCGTGCACAGGAAGCATCCGGAACATCCGGCGAGAAAGCGGAAATGAACGGTGTGTTGAACCTGTCGGTACTCGACGGATGGTGGTATGAAGGTTACAAAGAGGGTGCCGGCTGGGCGTTGACCGACGAAAGGACTTACGACAACCAACATTACCAGGATGAACTGGATGCCTCTACCATCTACTCTCTACTTGAAAACGAAATCGTTCCGCTCTATTATGCGCATAACAGCAATGGCTACTCGCACGAGTGGATACAATACATCAAGAAGTCGATGGCAGAAATAGCGCCCCACTTCACTACCAAACGCATGATGGATGATTATTTCGACCGTTTCTACAACAAATTGGCTAAACGTTCGCACCTGCTTCAGGAGAACGGCTACGCGAAAGCCAAAGAGATCGTGAAATGGAAAATAGATACAGTATCGAAGTGGGATCACCTTGAGGTAGTCAAATTAGAATTCAATCCCAATCAGAAGGCCAATTTCAACAATGGGCACAACGAAGTCTACGGACAGGTTGTAATCGACAGAAAAGATATGAAATGCGATCTGGGTGTTGAATGTGTAGTGGTAGACCACGATACGATGAATAATGAGCCTCAGTTTGTACAGTCATATGAGCTCGATCTTGTCAAGACCGAAGGATCACTGCTTTATTTCGAAGCACGCAAAGCGTTGAACGATCCGGGTACACACCAGTATGGCTTGCGGGTATATCCCAAGAATGCCGATTTACCCCACAGAATGGATTTCGCATATATGCGATGGATATAATACAGTCGCCAATGAGATAAAAAAAGCGCCCTCTCACGAGTAGCGCTTTTTTGATTTCACCGACACACAAAGAAATAGTAATCGAAACCGATTCGAAGATTGTGCCTATCTTATTAATCAAAGGGTAGAGTCAGATAGCATTCGATAATCTGCTTCTATGCGGTGAAATACCAAACCTCTTACTATAAGCGTTCACCAAATGCGACACGCTTTTGAAGTCATACATCTTGGATATCTCGGTAATACTAATATCAGAGTTAAGTACCAGAGACTGTATCTCTTCCATTTTCCGATCGAGCATCCACTGATAGGGCGTTTGTCCGAAGCATTTCTTGAAGTGGCGTGTAAATGTCCTTAGACAGTCATATTTGCATAGTTTTGCCAGTTCATTCATATTTCTTGCAGAAGAGTAATTACTCAACACACTATCCTCAAAGCGTTTTGATTTTGAAGTACGCGGGATCAGTTTCACAAGTACGATCTCATTATCGGGCGATGGAGTAACCTTGCTCTTCAACCCGTCCGAGAAAGTAAATGTGCATGATGCCACATCCGTCAGCAAATATTTGCGTACGTCTTCTTTGTTTATTTTAGCCTTAGCGTCCATAAGATTCTTTTTTAAATGTTCCTGTATATACTTCCGTACCGAGTGTAATACGTATGGTGTATTGTCCTGCACGGAGGCCGGAAAGATTCACTACACCAAAACCCATGTCATACACTTCGATATAACTCTGCCTTACTTCCCTCGGGCCGATGATCTCAACCCATGCGCCACCACGATAGTTTTGTACGGATATGGAGATCACGCTTTGGGAATTGAATGCTTCCACAACCGGTTCCGCAGGTTGAACGCCGAGCGTGCTGCTCATCGCGCTTGCGCTCCGGGTGGTACCACCAAGTCTGCCCAATTCAATCCTGTCCGCAGTCTCACTTTGTGCGGAGACCGAAAACAAAAACGCGCTACACATTGTCATAAATAAAAATACCCACATTGTCTTTTTCATATCCATTCTTTTTAAAAAAAGTTATAATGATACTTTGTTTGAAATTAATTATGAATTACAGACACAAAATAACAGAGTAATGACAGGAAAAACAATACCCCATCGTTTTTTTAACGGCATAAAATAAGATAAAATACTGTTTATAAGAAAATTAAATACATTCAGTTTAACGGTGCTTTCCGGCATTTTTACTCATGGAACAGGGTCGTATCCATGTTTTTTTCCTGCATTTTCTTCTTGAGTTGTGATTTTCTCACCCTGACACTTTCCAGACTGGTATTCATAAAAGTGGCCAGTTGACGGTTATCGGCGTCGCATGCCAGGAGCATCAGTAACATTTTTTCGGTAGTATTCAATATGCCCTCCTCGTCTTTCAGGCGGGTATAGGCATAAAAAGTTTCATCGTCCGTTGCGATAGCTTTGGTTATATCTCGCAAATCGGTGTCGGTATTTTTCAAGATTTTCTCCATCTCCCGGTAAACCTTCGGGTGGGAAGAGATATAGCGCTGCGTAAGCGTTTCGATTTCCCCCTGCAGGAAGGCAAGCCTGCCCGAGATATGGCTGTAGAGTTGCAGCAACCATTTGCGTTTGTCCGCCTCTTCCCTTAATATCTTGGCCTGCAGTTCCTGCTGCTGCATCTTGTACTCGGCATTCAACAGTTTCAACCTGGCAGTTCTCCTTACTTTCCAGGCGTACATCAGGATAAAGACCAGTACGATCACCAGCATCAACGCGCCGATAATCACAAGAAGGCTCTGCTGGCGCGCCCTGAGCGCCTCGTTCTCCGCTTCCGACAGGTCGTATTTCTTTTCCAGTTCCACGATCCGGGTATCCAACCGGTCACTAATAGATTGATTATGTAGTTTGAAAGCGCTTCTCAGGTATTGGTTGGATAAGGCGAAATTTCCCTGTTTCTCGGCAATATTGGCTACATTCTGATAAAAAAGGTAGTTCTGCCTGTATGTCGTATCTTCGATACAATCAATAGCCATATGCGCATACAACATGGCGCTATCCAACTGTTCCAACCCGACATATCTGTAGGAAATATTGTAATACAGCCTTGATAACGCAATGTTCTCCTTCTGCCTGTATGTGACCCGGAGCAATTCCTTCTCTCTCTCCAGCGCCTTCTCCGGTTCACCGATCATATCATAATAAATAGATTGTGCATTTAAAATAAAATAGTCTTTTCCGGCTAACCGGCTGTAAAAGGACGAGAGGGTATCCAGGTATAACTTACCCCTGTCTAATTTCTCCTGCACCATCTCATTCCAATAGAGCGCCAAATAGGTATCGAATAAATGAATGGAGTCACGTTCTTCACGTGCATAATCAAGTGTTCTACGGAAGTACTCATCTGCCGACGCATAGTTTCGGTTATTATAGTTGACATTACCTAGAAAATAGTTTATAAGATAACCCAATGAGGGATTAGGAGTAGGCATTAAGGAGAAGAGCCTGCCGGCCTCTCTAAGAGGCTCATACACGGTACTATCCCTCACTCCCAATCGGGTACGGACAATACCCTGATAAGCCAGGGCACGGATATAGTTACTACTTTTAGGATCATAAATACGATAATAGTCTGTGACAGAATTGATCAGGGAGTCACTGGTGAAATTGACATAGGTTTTATCATCAGAGATTACCTTTAACAGGCCATAATATTCCCTGTTGGGACGGTCCAGATCGTCAGGATCCAACTGCTGAAGGCTATCCGACACAAGTTGCGGCATAGCGTCGATCATACTATCCCATTGCGATAAGCGTTGATATACATGCTCATCAGCCTTGTCGTTACATGAATTACATATAACAAGACAAACCAGTGACAGTAAAAAAAAGAATAAGCGCCGCATTTGTTATAATCTCAAATGAAAAAGAGTACAAATATAGTATTTTTTTTTCTGCGATGTCCGAATTTTACAATTTTGAGTACACCCATTAACCGATATTATTATCCTAAATTCTGTCAATCAGTAAACTGTTATTACTTTTGTGCCGTTATAGCACTACCGTTTATTATATCAACGGTCTTTTAGCATTAAACAGGATGAATAATAATTGGAAGAGAGCCTTTGCGATCATCTGGAGTGGTCAGTTTTTCTCTATACTGACCAGCAGCCTTGTTAATTTCGCCATCATCATATGGCTCAGCCTTGAAACCGGCTCAGCCGAAATGCTTGCATGGGCAGCTATTGCCGGCATATTACCTCAAACGTTGATTGGCCCTTTTACCGGCGCATTGATAGACCGTTGGGATCGTAAACGGATCATGATGTTTGCCGACTCCTTTATCGCGTTGTGCACCTTGATACTGGCAATTCTTTTTTGGCGCGATATAGCACAGGTATGGCACATATTCGGTTTATTGGGATTGCGCTCGATAGGTTCGGCATTCCATATGCCGGCCATGCAGGCTTCAGTTCCATTACTTGCTCCGACAGACCAGTTAACCCGCATTGCGGGAGTGAACCAGATTATCGCCTCGGTCAGCCAGATTGCCGGACCTGCTCTTGGGGCTATGCTGATAACGATATGGGATATAGAATATGTGCTTCTGTTTGACGTAATCGGAGCGCTGCTGGCGGTCACATCACTTTTTTTCGTACATATACCCAATCCGGAAAAGGAAGAAGGTGTAGAAAGGGACATTCTCAAGGAGATGAAAGAGGGAGCCATGATCATACTCAGGAACCGGGGCTTAAGCCTTGTTTTTCTATATTCCATATTGGTAGTATTCTTTCTGGTTCCTATTAGCGTACTGTTTCCCCTGATGACGCTGGAATATTTCAAAGGGACAGAGTTCCAGGCCGGAATCATAGAAGCGATATGGAGTGTGGGCGCACTGGCGGGAGGCGCGATCATGGGAGCAAAGGTCTATAAGGTCAATCGCGTAGCTTTGGTCAACTGGATGTACCTTTTGTGCGGGCTCACCTTTTTCTTGTCCGGAATCCTATCTCCCGACGGTTTTGTCTGGTTTGCCGTACTGACTGCTGTCGGAGGTGTTTCGGGCGCCGTTTACAACTCGGCCTTCACAGGTTTGGTACAGACCAAAATAGATCCGACAGCCCTCGGCAGGGTTTTCTCCATGTTTTTTACTATCAGCCTTATACCGGCAATGTTGGGGTTGATAGGGATCGGCTTCCTTGCCGACGGGTTAGGCCTCACCACATCTTTTATCCTGTCCGGCGCCATAATCATTGTTATAGGGGTCGCCGCTTTCCTCACCCCTCCCGCCATGCGGCTCGACCGGCAAGGGTAAGTAACTTTTTATGCATTCGTCTACCTATTTTATCGCTCCGGGTATTTCGTTTAATAACATATACATGGGGTTTTCGTTATCGTATCGTGTAATTCAATTCTGGAAATGACTTCGTCCGATACGAATGACAGGTTGACGTCATTACGTTTCAACCCCTGAAATATTTCTTACAATTTTGGAATTGAATTCCAAAATTGTAAACTTCAACTTCTGTGCTATGGCTCTAAAATATCCTGTATAGCCAAGGCATACAAGGGGATGTTAATTAACCTATCCTGTTCCCGGTAGTCGGACATGGAAATCCTTAGAGCAACATCCGGATTGTATTTTTGACAATAGGATTGTAAGCTTTTTGCTTTGAGGTTTTCTTCGGCTTTTACTTCAATTGGGATTACTTTTCCGGAATATTGTATGACAAAGTCCACTTCTGCCGTTGCTTTTTCAGCAGACCAATAAAAAATCGGCATATCCGGGTTGACAATAAGTTGCTGGAGCACATATTGTTCGGTCAACGCGCCTTTAAATTCTTCAAAGATAGCATTACCTTCCAATAGTGTTTTCACGTCTATATCCCCCATAGCGGCCAACAAACCGACATCTGACATATATATTTTAAATGCGGAATTGTCGGCATACCCTTTCAGCGGAATATCCGGTTTGGAAATCCGTTTGATCTGGTATATGAGACCACAGTCGATAAGCCACATCAAGGCCATCTCATATTCCCTTGCACGGGCTCCTTTTTTTATCAACCCGAAAATAAACTTCCTGTTTTCTTTTGATAATTGACTGGGGATAGAATTCCATAGCTGCCGCAAACGCGGAACAACATCAGGAGGTACATGTTTAGAAAAATCCTGATCATAGGCAGTCAGAATTTCTTTTTGAATACTTCTCACCTCATCATAATCATTATTATGAATAAACGAAGAAACAACTTCCGGCATCCCCCCGATATAATAATAGTGGCGCAAAAAATAGCTGTATTTTTCTTTAAACGTCCTCACGAGTCCCCAGTCTCTGCTTTGTAAAAGGTCTAACAGAGGTTTCTGATGAAGGGCCGACAAAAACTCAGCGAAATTCAACGGATAAAGCTCCATGAATTCGACTTTCCCGACGGGGAAGGACTTTGTACTATGTAATGAAATGCCCAATAAAGAACCGGCCGCGATTATATGATATTCGGGCGCATTTTCACAGAAGTACTTTAACGAGGTAAGCCCTCCCTCAGCTTCCTGTATCTCATCAAAAACAATTAACGTGTTCTCCGCATGCACCTGTATCCCTGTCTCAATCTGTATGGCATTGATAATCCTTGGAATATCAAAATCAGAGGAGAATAAACCTTGCATGATTCTTGACTCCTCAAAATTGATATATGCCATTTGTGCATACTCTTCTTTACCGAATTTTTTTATCAGCCACGTTTTTCCTACCTGACGTGCTCCGCGCACAATAAGCGGTTTTCTTTTCGCCTTATGCTTCCACGTTTTTAGATGATTCATTGCTATTCTTTCCATATCAATATTGTGCTTTTAAAGAAATTACCCGAGGAAACCATGCGCAAAGATACATTTTTCCAAAGGATAATATGTTATAAAATACATTTTTTCAAAGGATATTTTGAAAACTTATCACCCCGAGTCCTAAAAGCATACAATTATTCACTTTTTCATTACAAATATCTCGAAACCGAAAAAACGATCAACGCCCTCCAGGCACTTACGGATTCTTTACCGTAACCGCCTCTTTAACAACACTTCTAATCCAGAGTGTATTTTCAGGCATACATGGGGTTTTCATTATCGTATCGTGTAATTCAATTCTGGAAATCGTT
Source organism: Proteiniphilum sp. (assembly GCF_034331125.1). Lineage (NCBI taxonomy): Bacteria > Pseudomonadati > Bacteroidota > Bacteroidia > Bacteroidales > Dysgonomonadaceae > Proteiniphilum > Proteiniphilum sp. The sequence continues at coordinate 1,032 of NZ_JAXQGC010000046.1, read as the reverse complement.
CGCGAAATAATGAACTTTTGTTTATTTCTCAAATATTTTTACTATATCGGACACTTACCACGAAGAGGACAGACCGGATATCAACTCCAGTCTTTAAAAACTTCTAGGATAAATTGCCGTTTTCAAACACAAAATGCATATATTTGCAAGAAAAGGAGTTCAGTCATGAAACGGAATTTCATTCTACGGCAAATAAAAAAGCGGCTGCAACGGATCAATCCTAATGCGACAGTAATTGTTTATGGAAGTGAGGCTCGGGGTGATGCACGCCCGGATAGTGATATTGACCTACTCATTTTGATCGATAAAACGAGAATCTCCGTTGAAGAAGAAAAGGAAATCATAGGGGAAGTAAGTGATTTGTCATTAGCAACAGGGGTATTGATCAATTCTATCATCCTCCCCAAAAGACAGTGGGAAAACCGCCCATTGATAACCCCTTTTTACCTTAATGTTATGAACGAAGGAATCATACTATGAAAGGGGAAATGACGGAAGAAATGATAGATGCCTTGGCAATGTATCGCCTGCAACGGGCTAAAGACACAGTACAAGAAGCTATAGATATGCTTGAAAAAGAGCATTATAATGCGGCGATCAACCGCTTATATTATGCCTCCTATTATGCCGTCTCGGCCCTTCTCGTGAAAAATGGAATTCAGGTACATACTCATTCCGGCACAAAGCAGATGTTTGGGATGCATTTTATTGTCAACGGCAAACTTCCCCGTAGTTATAACATCACCTATAATGAACTTTTTGATAAACGCCATAGCGGTGATTATGATGATTTTCTATTTTTCGACAGAGAGACCGTGGAGAGATTAATCCCTGAGACAGAGGCATTCATCCAAGCAATTCAGCAGTTAATTGAGCAATAAATGAAAAACAAATCCATGTCAATTTGCAGTTATTTACTCCACATATCCTGTACCAAGTCGAATTATCAGAAAAAGAAAAATTATTTTGTTTCCTGAATAATCGAGTAGGTAGGGGGATTACTCCCCCGCCCTCTCACACCACCCGGCTTGC
>NZ_JAXQGC010000045.1:0-74087 GCF_034331125.1 Proteiniphilum sp. | reverse complement strand
TTTTTTATCTCTTATCCTCTGATTATCAACTTCATTTTTAACTGCGAAACATCAGAAAGTAATAAATTACACTCTTTTCCGGGAAACAGGAATGCCAGATTAAGGCAATTCCTGTTTTTTATAGTCCCGAATGCTCCAAGAAACCAAAACTTTATGTACCTTTGAGGGATTTTATGCAAAGAAAATAATAACTTATCATTTATGACGAATCCAATTGTAAAGCAAATCGAGTTGTCAGACGGACGCACGATTACGCTGGAAACGGGGAAACTGGCTAAACAAGCCGATGGCTCCGTCACCCTCCGTATGGGTGACACCATGCTGCTGGCCACTGTTTGTGCCGCCAAAGATGCAACCCCCGGAACTGATTTTATGCCCTTACAGGTTGAATACAGAGAAAAATTTGCCTCATCCGGGCGCTTCCCGGGTGGTTTTATGAAACGTGAAGGAAAACCTTCCGATTCAGAGGTGCTGACCAGCCGGTTGATTGACCGGGCACTGCGTCCCCTTTTCCCAGATGATTACCATGCCGACGTTTTTGTAAATGTAATCCTCTACTCCTCCAACGGCGAAGATATGCCCGACGCATTGGCCGGACTGGCCGCTTCTGCTGCGTTGGCCGTTTCGGACATACCTTTCAACGGGCCGATCTCGGAAGTACGTGTGGCACGTATCAATGGACAGTTCGTGATCAATCCTACATTCAAACAATTGCAACAGGCCGATATCGATATCATGGTAGGCGCTACCATCGACAATATCATGATGGTGGAAGGCGAGATGAATGAAGTATCTGAAGCAGAAATGCTCGAAGCCATCAAATTTGCGCACGAGGAGATCAAAAAACATTGCCGTGCACAGATGGAACTGACCGAGATGGCAGGAAAAACGGTAAAACGCACCTACTGCCACGAAGAGAACGACGAAGAACTCCGCAAACAAGTATGGGATAAATGCTACCAAAAAGCTTATGCTGTAGCCTCTTCACAGAATCCAAACAAACACGAACGGATAGAAGCATTCGAAGCAATCCTGGAAGAGTTCATGGAAACGCTCCCCGAAGAAGAAAGAGAAGAGAAAAAATCTCTGGCAGGTCGTTACTACCATGCCGTGGAGAAAGAGGCAATGCGTCGTTGCATCCTTGATGAAGGAAAACGTCTCGATGGCCGCAGCTCCACTGAGATCCGCCCCATCTGGTGCGAAGTGGATTTTGTACCCGGGCCTCACGGATCAGCACTCTTCACGCGTGGTGAGACACAGTCGCTGACAACTGTCACACTGGGCACCAAATTGGATGAAAAAATTATAGACGATGTGCTGGTACATGGTACTGACCGTTTCCTGTTACATTATAACTTTCCACCTTTCTCCACCGGAGAAGCCCGTCCGCAACGCGGTACAGGCCGTCGTGAGATAGGACATGGCAATCTGGCGCATCGCGCACTCAAACGGATGATCCCGCAAGGATATCCCTATGTGGTACGCGTGGTGTCGGATATCCTGGAATCAAACGGTTCTTCCTCTATGGCAACTGTCTGCGCCGGCACATTGGCGATGATGGATGCAGGGGTAGCCCTTAAGAAACCGGTGAGCGGCATCGCCATGGGATTGATCTCGGAGAACAAAGGGCAGAATTTTGCCGTTCTTTCCGATATCTTAGGTGACGAAGATCACTTAGGCGATATGGACTTTAAAGTGTGCGGCACCAGAGACGGTATTACCGCCACACAAATGGATATCAAAGTGGACGGGCTCTCCTACGAGATCCTTGAAAAAGCACTGGCACAGGCCAAAGCAGGACGCGAACACATCATGGGGAAAATGATGGAAACCCTCTCAGAACCCCGTGCCGACCTGAAACCGCATGCTCCACGGATTGAAGTGATCGAGATCCCGAAAGATTTCATTGGTGCCGTAATCGGCCCGGGTGGAAAAATTATCCAGGGGATGCAGGAAGAGACCGGCACCGTCATCACCATCGAGGAAATCGACAACAAGGGACGCGTGGAAATATCTGCCAACAACAAAGCCTCTATCGATGCTGCCATGGCAAAGATCAAAGGTATTGTGGCCATTCCCGAAATCGGGGAAGTCTACGAAGGGACTGTCCGTTCAGTAATGCCATACGGTGTTTTCGTCGAATTCCTTCCCGGAAAAGACGGACTCCTCCATATCTCCGAAATCGAATGGAGACGGTTAGAGAAAGTGGAAGATGCAGGTATCAAGGAAGGTGATAAGATTCAGGTGAAACTGATGGATATCGACCCGAGAACCGGTAAATTCAAACTGTCACGTAAAGTATTATTGCCCCGTCCCGAAAGGCCTGAACGCCCCGAAAAAAGCGGTAACCAGGGTATAGAGTATTAAACAGACAACATATTTATAGTAAAAGCGAGCCTTTTCCGGGTTCGCTTTTTTTGTGTTTTTCCAAAACATAAATCCTGTTTATTGTTTGTTTATCTTAGTATTATCACTATTTCTGGATGATATGATATATATTAAGAACAATAAAAAAAGAATATAAAATCGCTATAAGGAACAAAGTATATTTAGAATCATTCTAATTTTGAAAATTTAAAACTTTATGGGCTTATTTTTTGTACATTTGCAACTTGAATCTTTGATTTTTGAATAAAAACACACTATTAGGAGGTTTTTTGTATAATTCACAATCTGCAAAAACCTACTGAAAAATATGTACAAACAACTATTACTGGGAGCCGAAGCCATTGCGCAGGCAGCGCTGGATGCCGGAATATCCGGGGTATATGCTTACCCGGGCACTCCTTCTACGGAAATTACGGAATTTATACAACAGTCAGTACAGACCAACGGAGCAGAGGTGCGGTCGGCATGGGCGACGAATGAAAAAACAGCGTTCGAAGCCGCATTGGGAATGTCATACGCGGGGAAACGAAGTCTGACCTGCATGAAGCATGTAGGATTGAACGTGGCTGCCGATGCATTCATGAACGCGGCCATTACCGGTATACACGGGGGATTGGTAATAGCCGTGGCGGACGATCCTTCGATGCACTCGTCGCAAAACGAACAGGATAGCCGCGTGTATGGCAAATTCGCCATGATCCCTATACTGGAACCTGCCAACCAGCAGGAAGCCTATGATATGGTACGCTACGGATTCGACCTGTCGGAAAGGACGGAATTACCGGTGATGCTGCGTATCCCTACACGACTCTCCCACTCACGTGCGGCAATCATGCGCAGGGAACCACGGGAACAAAACGGATTGTGCCCTTCCGGAGATAAGGGAAAATGGATCCTTCTGCCGGCAAACGCCCGGAAAAACTACCAACACCTGCTCGAAAAACAACAGGAACTGGCAGCTTCCTCGGAATTATCGGATTTTAACCGGGTAACAGAAGGGGAAGGTCACACGGCTGTCATCGCTTTCGGTATTGCCTACAATTATGCCATGGAAGTGATCAAGTCGTACCGGCTCCATATCCCGGTGCTTAAAATATCACAATACCCCCTGCCTGAAAAGAAAATAAAAGAATTTGCAGAGAGATATTCCTCCGTGCTCATTGCTGAAGAAGGATATCCCGTCTATGAAGAACTACTGAAGGGATATTTCGGAAATGGGAAATTCCGGGGACGGTTAGACGGGGCGTTGCCCCGCACAGGAGAACTCTCTCCTAACCTGCTGGCCCAAGCGCTGAAAGTGGATACGGGGGAAATACGGACTGTGCCCGGGATCGTAACGGGACGGCCGCCTATGCTATGTAAAGGCTGTAGCCACAGGGATCTGTTCGACGCCATCAACCGTGTAATGGAAAATTATCCGGAACACCATGTCTTCGGGGATATCGGATGCTACACCTTAGGGGCGTTGCCCCCCTACAACGCCATCAGCACCTGTGTGGACATGGGTGCGGCCATTACCATGGCAAAAGGCGCTGCCGACGCAGGAATACGACCGGCCTTGTGTGTAATCGGGGATTCTACCTTTACCCATTCGGGAATGACAGGGTTGCTCGATGCGGTGAACGACCGGTCGCCCATGACCGTCATCATATCCGACAACGGTACTACGGCAATGACAGGAGGCCAGGATTCGGCTGGCACAGACCGCTTTTACGATATATGCAGGGGAATCGGCGTGGAGGAAGAGCACATCCGGTTAATCGTACCATTGAAAAAAAACCTCGAAGACAACGTAAAAACACTGAAAGAGGAACTCGACTATCAGGGTGTTTCCGTGATCATCGCGCAACGGGAATGTGTGCAGACAGCGAAAAAAAGTGAAAAACGAAAAGTGAAAAGTGGAAAGTGAGAATTGGGATATCGGATTTGACAATCAATCTCTTTCAATCTGAATCAATCAAAAGGGTAAAGAATGAACAAAAATATCATTATTGCAGGTGTCGGGGGCCAAGGGATACTTACCATTGCGTCGATCATCGACCTGGCGGCAATGAACCTGGGGCTGAACGTAAAACAAGCTGAGGTGCACGGTATGAGCCAGCGCGGCGGTGCGGTGGAATCGCACCTGCGTATCTCGTCGGAAGAGATCTTTTCGGATCTGATCCCGCTCGGCAAAGCAGACCTGATCCTGTCGATCGAACCCATGGAGGCACTCCGTTACCTCCCTTTCCTGTCGCCCACGGGCGTTATCGTCACCGCCACCGAACCTTATAAGAATATTCCCGACTATCCGGATGAGGAGAAACTGATGGAGACCATCAGCGAATCGACCGTATATCTTCCTGTAGAAGCCGGATCACTGGCAAAAAAGGCGGGAAGTCCGAAAACTTTTAATGTGGTTATGCTGGGAGCTGCTTCCCCTTATCTGGGGATAAAGGCAAAGGAACTGGAAAAAGCGATCGGGCTGTTTTTTGAGAGAAAAGGAGAAGAAATAATCGATATGAATATAAAAGCATTCAGGCTTGGAAAAGAATATGCGTCGGAATAAGATGATTTGGAACCCCGAAAGGGAATGTGCGGAAAGAGAACAGATGCACGCGCTGCAAAGCAGGCAACTCTCTGCCATGATACAACGGATGTACGACCACGTGCCGTTTTACAGAGAACAACTGAAAGAGAGAGGAATTGAACCGGGCGATATACGGAGCGTGGATCAGCTGAAATTGCTTCCGTTCACTACCAAAACCGATCTGAGGGAGAACTATCCGTTCGGACTCTTCACCGTGCACCAGAATGAGGTGGTACGGATACATGCTTCAAGCGGCACAACAGGAAAACCAACAGTGGTAGGTTACACCCAGCAGGATATCAATATCTGGGCGGAAGTGGTGGCGCGCAGCCTGACTATGGCGAACATCCACTGTGGCGATACCATTCAGATAGCCTACGGCTACGGCCCCTTCACCGGAGGATTGGGGCTGCACTACGGCGCCGAGAAAGTGGGAGCGACGGTCATTCCTATATCGAGCGGCAATACAAAAAAACAGTTGCAGTTCATGACCGATTTCAATGCCACCATTCTGGCATGTACACCGTCGTACGCAGCGCATTTGGGTGAAAGCATCCTGAAAGAGGGGATCTCACCCAAGGATATCAAACTGCGGGCAGGTGTCTTCGGTGCAGAGCCGTGGTCGAACGAGATGCGCAGGGAGATAGAAAAGTTACTGCACATTAAAGCATACGACATTTACGGCCTGAGCGAAGTGATCGGACCGGGTGTCTCTATGGAGTGCGAGTGCCAGTGTGGGAACCATGTCTTCGAAGATCATTTTATCCCGGAGATCATCCATCCCGAAACACTGGAGGTACTGCCGGACGGGGAAATGGGTGAACTGGTATTCACTACGGTAAGTAAAGAGGCAATGCCCCTGCTGCGCTACCGGACACGCGACCTTACACGGTTGCACCGGGAGAAATGCGACTGCGGGCGGACGCTGGTACGTATGGAGAAATGCCTGGGACGTACCGACGACATGCTGATCATCCGCGGCGTGAACGTTTTTCCCTCGCAAGTGGAATCGGTATTGATGGAGATGTCCGAGACCTCACCCCATTATCAACTTATCGTCCGCAGGGAAAACAATCTCGATACGCTGGAAGTTCTGGTGGAGATCGATGAGAAGAACTGGTCGGACAGCATCCGCGAACTGGAAGGGATCCGGCGACGCATCGATCAGAATATCAAAAGCCTGCTGGGGATCAGCGCGATCATCAGATTAGTGGAACCCAACAGCATAGAGCGTTCCGAAGGAAAAGCAAAACGGATTATCGACCATAGGAATAAGGGTGTGTGAGATAAATTATCAACCATTTTTGAATTCATTACCAAATCACCAAATTACCAAAATAATCAACAGGATGCATATTCAACAATTATCTGTTTTTCTGGAAGACCGGTCGGGAAGGCTTACGGGGTTAACCCGTATTCTGGCCGAACATGATATAAACATTACTGCGCTCAACCTGGCCGAGACAACGGATTACGGCATTGTGCGCATGGTGGTGGGAAGGCCTGCACTGGCAAAGGAAGTACTGGAAAAAGCAGGATTTTCGATCGGACTGACCGACGTAGCCTGCGTGAACATACCCGACGAGCCGGGTTCGCTTTATCAGATATTAAAGATACTCACTGAAGAGAATATCAATGTGGACTATATGTATGCTTTTTCAAACCGTGATGTGGCACTGGCAGTCATCCGCACAGCAGATATATCCGCCGTAACCGAGGTACTGGAAAATAGAGGTGTGAAACTACTGTCCCAATGTGATATTTATCAGCTTTGAGCAGATTTCATATTCAAGATTCAAGATTCAAAATTCAAAATTTAAGATTTAAGTCCACACAAATTTGTAATTATCAACTGTCAAGTGTCAACTATCAATTATCAACTATGACCCGATTCGCAAACAGTGTCACTAATCTTCGCTCCTCAGAGATACGAGACCTGATGAGCCTCGCTACGGCTCCCGATATAATCTCTTTTGCCGGTGGTATGCCTGGAAATGAACTGTTCCCACTCGAAACGATCGACCGGATTTATCAATCACTCACCGAAAAGGAAAAACAGACAGCATTACAATATGGACCGACCACAGGATTCCCTTCGTTGATGGAATCATTATCAGGCTACCTGGAAAAGAAAGGGTTACCGGTAAAATCCAACCGACTGATAATCACTACAGGAGCATTGCAGGCCATCCATATCCTTGCAAAGGCGTTTATTGATCCCGGAGATCCGATACTGGTGGAAACACCCAGCTTTATCGGGGCACTCTCCGCCTTCCGCGCCTACGAGGCAAACCTGATCTCCATCCCACTAAAAGAGGACGGAATGGACACCGAAGAACTCAAAAAGAGACTCAGCTCCACCCTACCCGCTCCCAAATTCCTCTATTACACGCCCAACTTCCATAATCCCGCGGGAATTATCTACTCACGGAAGGTGAAGCAAGAGATCGTGGTCCTATTGAAAGAGAGAGATATCCCCATCATCGAAGATGATGTCTACAACGACCTCTATTTTTATGAGGAGGACCTGCAGGAAATGCAGTTGATCAAGGCGGAAGACCCGGAAGGGGTCGATGTTTGCTATATCGGATCATTTTCCAAGATCCTGGGTCCCGGCTTGAGACTGGGATGGATGCTGGTGCCGGAAGAGATCTACCGGAAATGCGAACTGATCAAACAATCGATCGATGCCTGTTCACCCAGTATATCACAAATGCTCGCCGATAAATTTATACGGCGGGGAGATATCTACAATTATACGGCAAACATAAGGGAAGAATATAAAAAGCGCGGACTGGCCATGATCGGGGCGCTGGAGGCATTCCTGCCGGACTATGTGACTTTCGAAAAGCCACGCGGAGGATTCTATACCTGGCTGCAATTACCCGAAGGTAGCAATGCTACCGCTATCCTGAAAAAAGCGATTGAGAAAGGGGTAGTCTTTGTGACGGGAAAAACTTTCGATCCCGACGGCATTAAGAATGATTGTATGCGGGTATCGTTCTGTAATACTGATGTGGAAACCATCCGGCGGGGTGTACCACTGATTGCCGAGGCTATTAAAGAAGTGTGCGGCCCGTGAGCCGCACACCATATAATTAATTACAATTTTAGCCGTTTTTATCAACCTAAAAACGAGATCAATACACCTGCCGCCACGGCCGAGCCGATCACGCCGGATACGTTGCTGGCCATACAGTACTGCAGGATATGATTCGACTTATCGTATTTCAATGCCACATCATTGGCTACACGAGAGGCCATGGGAACAGCACTCAGTCCCGTGGCACCCACAAGGGGATTGATTTTTTTCTTCGCAAACAGGTTGTATAGTTTCACAAAAAATATCCCGCCGGCTACCGAAACGGCAAAAGCAAGGAATCCCCCTACAATAATACCCAGTGTCTGGCCTGAGAGGAATACTTCCGATGTCATGGTAGCCCCTACGGTCAACCCCAGAAAGATGGTAGCAGTGTTCATGATGGGGCCGGAAGCTGCCTCCGCAAGTCGGCCTGTATTGGCGCCGATTTCCTTCACCAGGTTACCGAACAGCAACATCCCCAATAACGGTGCTGAAGAAGGTACGAAAACCGCCACAATTACTCCCAGCACGATCGGGAAAATGATCTTTACAATCTTCAGATGCTTGATATCATGCTTGGGCGGATATTGTTTATCCATCTTCTTCATATGAATTTTAAACTCCTTCTCGGTCATCAGCAATTTAGCCACCGCCGGGATGATCACAGGCACTAAAGCCATATAGGAATAGGCAGCAATAGCAATAGGGCCTAACAAATGGGGAGCCAGCTTAATGGTGGTATAGATGGCCGTGGGCCCGTCGGCACCACCGATAATTCCGAGGGAAGCGGCTTCAGGCAGTGTAAAACCCATGATAACGGCGGCAAGCAATACCGAGAAGATACCGATCTGTGCCGCACCACCGAACAATGCGAGTTTCAGGTTACGCAGCATTGGCCCGAAATCGGTAAGCGCACCCACTCCCATGAATATGACAGGCGGCAGGATACCGGTCTTGATCAACGCGTAATAGAGGAAATTCATAATACCGTGCTGGTCAGCGATCTCAAGCAGGTTCATATAACTACCGTCGGCATGATGCACCAGGGCACTGTCCACTATGCCAAGCCCTGCGCCGGGCAGGTTGGCCAATAACACACCAAAACCGATAGGGACAAGCAGAAGCGGTTCATACTCTTTAAAGATACCGAGATACAATAGGACAAATGCGATCACCCACATCAGGATGGTCTCCCAACCTATCATGCTGAATCCCATCATTTCTGTCAGACTGGCAAAGATTTCACTCATTTCTTATACCATTTTAATGAGTACATCATCTTCGTCTACTGCAGTGCCGTTGGGGAAGCAAATCTCCGTCACTTTACCGCTTTCTTCAGCAGCCACGGCATTATAAGTCTTCATCGACTCGATATAACCGATAATATCGCCTGCCTGCACAGTATCCCCTACCTTCACCGCAGTTTCCGAAGAATCTTTGGTAAGGAAGAATTTCCCTTCCAGCGGCGAAACCACCTCTTTTACCTGTCCATTAGAAGAGAGTGGTGTCGCATTTACTGCGGTTGGTTGCTTTACAGGAGCGGTTGACTGAACGGCGGGTTGTGGCAGAGACGTTCCATCCCCGTTTCCGGGATAGGATATATTCACTACATACTCTTCATTATCAATATTGACGACCAGCGTTCTGGGTTGGAAACTATTGACATTGGTTGCCTCCGCTTTTGGAGGTACCGGAACTACCGATGCTTCTTTTTCTGCTTTTTTATCAGCCAATTCGGCTTCGAAAGATTTCTTGGCATCACCCGACTTATAGGCTCTGTATTGTTCCGGATGCATGGCTAATTCGAACAACTCTTCGTCGTCCTGTCCAAAATCCCAATTATTTCCCTTCATCTCTGCACGGAACTCATCCAACTGATCAGGATAGAGTGCCTGCGGATCGCCGGTATAGAACTCACGACCCTGCTGTTTCGCCATCTCCACTATTTCCGGAGCCAGCTCGCCGGGGAGTTTACCCGACTTACCCAGGATCATGTCCCAGATATTATCAGCGATCATCGTCCAGCGGTCTTTGCCTTTTTCAAGCTGTAATACGTTCATCAGCGCCAGGTTCTTGACATACTGGCTGAACGGTGTGACAAGCGGCGGGTACCCTATCTTGGGCCATACATAAGTCACTTCATCAAACAGTTTGATTAACAAATCGTCCTGCGTGAGTTTCGGCTGTCCGTGCTTCTTCTTCCACTTGTTGAGAGAAGAAAGGTTGTTCTCCAGATCAGCCATCAGGCTGCCCATCATGCCACCGGGTAATCCGGGTGCGATCAGCAGTGAGTTATTCAACCGGTTTTTCGGGTTGATGTAATAACCGAGAAAATCGTCAATATACTTCTGCGTGAGAGAACGCACTTTCATATAAGCTTTCATATTGATCTCCGGCACCTTGAAACCGGCGTCCTTAAGCATAGCCTGTACTGCCAGCACGTCAGCATGTCCTGTCCCCCAGGCCAGCGGCTCCATACCCACATCAATATATTCCGCACCGGCATAGGCAGCTTCGAGGATGGAAGCCATCTGGAAACCGGGACCGGCATGGCCGTGGTACTGGATAGGTATATCGGGATGTTTCTCTTTGATTTTTTTGATGATCTTGCCGATACTTGCGGGACGTCCCACACCGGCCATATCCTTGACACAGATCTCATCAGCACCCATCCCGATCAGGGTATCAGCCAACTCAGTGTAATATTCTACCGTATGAATGGGCGATACCGTCAGGCTGAGCGCAGCCTGGGCAATCATCCCTGACTCTTTGGCGAATTTAATGGAATTCTCTAAATTACGGGGATCATTCAGTCCGTCGAATGAACGGGCAATATCGGTTCCCTGTTTCTTCTTCACCCGGAACATCAGCCTGCGCACATCAGCCGGTACCGGGCTCATACGTATTCCATTCAATCCCCGTTCCAGCATATGCGTTTGTATACCCGCATCATTAAAGGGCTGCGTCCATTCACGTACGGCTTTGTTGGGGTTCTCCCCGAACAGCAGGTTGATCTGCTCAAAACCACCGCCGTTTGTCTCCACCCTGGCAAAACAACCCATATCAATAATTGCAGGAGCTACCTCCGTGAGCTGCTCTACAGTGGGAACATATTTACCGGACGATTGCCACATGTCCCTGTACATAAGACTGAATTTTATCTCTCTTCCCATATTAAAAATGTATTTTTTGATTTATTTCTTCCCTATGGATTCCACATTGGCTTTTCCCTGTGTCACCACATCCACGGCTGCCACAATGGCTGCAAGTTTCTTAGAATGAACCCTCTTTCCTGCAGTACCTCCATTTCCGGGCTTACCTGCCGACGGATCTGCCACCGGAATAAAACGATTGGTGAGGCGAATCACCAAATTACCAATCACTACAACCAGCCAAAGAATAATAAAGACAGTAACCATTCCTACCACCAATAGGCCTAATGCCGTATTCAGATTTTCCATATATACCTTTTTTTAACCCAAAAGATGACAACCTAACAAAATTAAATTGAAAGGATTAGGGCAGATTTAACACAAGAATGTAAATTTCGAATTCCAAAAATACGAAAAATATCTGATTTATTGCACAAAAAACTACACTTTGCGCAATTTAAGGATTGTTTAACGTGATTTTAATATCCTCAAGGAGCATACAACCCGGGGTATATGTATGCTACCAAACCGGAGACATTGGCACATTGGTACATTGGCACATTAATTTCAATATTCGTCTTTACTGTGATTGAACTTCATCAGTTTCATCAGTTCTACCACAACAATAGGCACCAGAGAAAGAAGGCCTACATAAAGCCAGTGAGTGCCATCCATCGCCGTTACACCAAAAATTTCCATTACGCCAGGTATCACCAGTACAGCAAATAGGAGTAGAGCCGACAAGAAGATTGCTCCTAGCAATGACTTGTTACTGAATATACTTGTTTGGAAAGAAGAACGTCTGTTGGAATGCAGATTGCGTACATGTAACAATTGCGAAAAACCCAGTACGGCAAAAGCCATAGTCTGTCCTAAAGGTTGACCTCCATCCTTAAAGCCAATAATATAAGCAGCCAATGAGATCAGGCCGATAGTAGCTCCCTGGTAGCCTATTCTCCGGATCATCCCTCTGGTGAAAAATCCCTGTTTGGGATCCCGCGGTTTGCGGGTCATCACATCCTTATCGGCAGGATCCATACTCAATGCCAACGCAGGAAGACTGTCTGTGACCAGATTAATCCATAATATAAGGATAGGAGTTAACGGATTGCCGATATTGGCAATAGAAGCGATAAAGATCAGTAATACCTCTCCCACATTGGCCGACAGCAAAAACTGTATAGCCTTTAGTATATTGTCATAAATACGGCGTCCCTCTTCCACAGCGCTTACGATGGTCGCAAAATTATCGTCCGTCAGGATCACGTCCGATGCTTCTTTGGCTACTTCAGTACCCACCACTCCCATCGATACACCGATATCTGCCTGTTTGAGCGCCGGCGCATCATTCACCCCGTCACCGGTCATCGCCACGATATCATCATGAGATTGCCAGGCCTTCACTATCCTCACCTTGTGTTCAGGGGCTACACGCGCATATACCGAATAGGCCTCTACGTCTCGATAAAGCGTGTCATCGTCCATCTCTTCCACATCGGTGCCCGTAACGGCTTTATCCCCTTCATTGTAAATCCCTATCTCACCGGCAATAGCGACTGCTGTCACCTTATGGTCACCGGTGATCATCACGGGACGAATCCCGGCTGTCTTGCATTTTTTCACTGCTTCCACTACTTCGGGGCGGGCCGGATCAATCATACCGAGCAGCCCCACAAAGATGAGATCCTTCTCAATCGTTTCCGCATTCACCTCATCAGGGAGGGTATCTATATCTTTGTATGCAACGGCCAGTACACGTAATGCCGACTGCGCCATCCGTTGATTTTCTTCTTTGATGGTCTCACTATCTTCTTCGGTAATGGGACGCACTTTTCCGTGGATAAGTATCTGCGAGGAAACCGCAAGTACCTCATCCAGTCCCCCTTTCAGATTTACACGGAATTTCCCGTCCTCCATACGGTTGATGGTCGACATTCTTTTCCTTTCGGAGTCGAACGGCACTTCTTCCACGCGGGGGAAGCGGCTGTCCAATTCATTTTTATCCATTTTCAATCCGAGAGCAGCAGCCACAATAGCAGTTTCCGTAGGATCTCCGGCAATCTCATGTTCTCCACCTGACAACATTTTAAGATGTGCATCGGTACAGAGCAAAGATGATTGCAGCAACATCTGCTCATCGCTATCAAGTTCTTCGGGAAGCGGTGGATTGCGGAAATCGATGCGGTTACCACCTGTCCATCCTTCCACAACGGTCATTTTATTCTGTGTAAGCGTACCTGTTTTATCGGAGCAGATCACCGTGACACTCCCCAATGTCTCTACTGAAGGCAATGTACGCACGATGGCGTTCAACTTCACCAGGCGCTGTACGCCAATAGCCAATACAATAGTGGAGACTATCTGCAATCCTTCAGGGATAGCCGCTACTGCCAGGCTGACAGCCATCATCAGCATCTCTAACCAGTGATTGCCGTACAAGACGCCTATAATAAATATAAAGACACAGATCCCCAGCGCTACATAACCCAACACTTTACCGAGTTGTCCGAGACGTTTACTCATCGGCGTTTCCGTATCCTGCGTATTTTGGAGCATATGGGCTATCTTGCCCACTTCGGTTTCCATTCCGGTACCGACCACCACTCCTTTACCACGTCCGTACGTTACAGTACTGGTAGAAAAAGCCATGTTATCCCGGTCACCCAAAGGAAGTTCTTTCGCCTCCAACACTTCCTCACTCTTCTCTACAGGTAGCGACTCACCAGTGAGAGCCGATTCCTGTACTTTCATATTCACCGCCTCTATCAGACGCAAATCGGCAGGGATAATATCGCCTGTATCCAACACCACTATATCGCCGGGCACAATTTCGGTGGATGTGATCTCTGTCACCTGTCCTTCCCGTAACACTTTCGAATGAGGTGAACTCATCTTGTTCAACGCATCCAACGACGATTGTGCCTTTTTCTCCTGTACCGTACCGATCACCGCGTTGATCACCAATATCGCCAGTATCACAAAAGCTTCTACCAATCCTTCGCCCTCCATGACGCCGATCACTCCCGACACGACGGCAGCGATAAGTAAAATAACTACCATGATGCTCTTGAATTGTTCAAAGAACATCATCAGGAGTGTTTTCTGTTTTTGGGATTGGAGTTGATTGGGGCCATACCGGGTAAGCCGTTCTTTCACTTCATCTTCCGAAAGTCCTCTATCTGATGAAACTTTTAATTGTTGCAATATCTCTTCAACCGGTTGACTGTAATAGCGATCTTTCATTCTTTAATCTTTTAAATATAAACGTGCGTCTTCATGGCTGGAGTAACCCTCCTGAAACATATGCAGAATAAACAAACGGTAGAAAAAAATGTTTATCCCTTCCCTACTCCTCTTTAGACAATTCACTCCACTATATGTTATATAACATAATTATGGAATCACTGTTTGTCATACGTTTTTTATATATTGCGGCGCTGTTTTGGATAGCATGACTTTGCCGGTATTTATACCACGGCAAAGTCTTTTTTCATACAATTAAAAATTAGGATCAAGAACTAAGACTATAGAAATTCAAGATTAAGATTCAATATTCAAGATTTTCAAACTTCTTGACTTCTTTATTAATTAGTCTTATGGGCATATTAATAACATTATAATATTTTCTAATCATGAAACGAGCAAGAGAACTATTCTCACACGGACACATGATTATTGCGAGTTCAAACAAATTTAGATATTCACTCGCCATGGTATAGCTCAAGTAAACTTGGCTCTGCCCATTTGGCTTAACGCGAATATTCCATACACATCAACAAAAAAAATAAAAAAGCGTATGAAAGTTTACAAAACAAACGAAATCAGGAACATTGCCCTCATTGGCAATGCAGGCTCAGGTAAGACCACTCTCGCAGAAGCCATGCTTTTCGAGTGTGGTCTTATAAAACGACGCGGTACGGTAGACGGAAAAAATACCGTGAGTGACTACTTCCCTGTAGAAAAGGAATATGGATATTCCGTCTTCTCCACTGTTTTTTCATACGAGTGGAAAGAGAAACTGATGAATTTTATCGATTGTCCAGGCTCGGATGATTTTGTGGGAGGAGTTGTTTCAGCCCTCAATGTTACGGATATGGCACTGATGCTGATCGATGCTGCCAACGGGATAGAAGTTGGCACCGTCAATCAGCTCCGCTATGTGGACGACCTGAATAAACCGCTCCTTTTCCTGATGAATCAGATGGACCATGAGAAAGCAGATTACGACAACACCCTTGCAAGCCTGAAAGAACAATATGGTAACAAAGTCGTACCGGTACAATATCCTATTGGCAGCGGCAGTTCTTTCGACGGGATCGTGGATGTATTGAAGCAAAAGCTGTATAAATGGAAACCGGGTGCTACAGCCCCCGACGTATTGGAAATCCCCGATAGTGAGAAGGAAAAAGCGGGAGAATATTATCAGACTTTGTTGGAAGCAGCAGCCGAAAATGATGAAGGTCTGATGGAAAAATATTTCGATCAGGGTTCCCTTACCGAAGAAGAGATGCGAGACGGTATCCACAAGGGAATAATCAGCCGCAGCCTCTTCCCGCTCTTCTGTGCGTCAGCAGAAAAAAATATGGCTGTGCACCGTATCATGAACTTCCTGAGTATGGTGGCGCCCTCTCCGCTTGATGTCCCTACCCCTCTTAACAGCGAAGGGGAAGAAGTGAAACCCGATGCATCAGCCCCCACAAGTTTGTTTTTCTTTAAAACAACGGTCGAGCCCCATATCGGGGAAGTTTCCTATTTTAAGGTAATGTCAGGCTCGGTGAAAGAAGGCGACGATCTCGTCAATGCTAACCGCGGTTCAAAAGAACGCCTCGTACAGCTTTATACCGTGGCCGGACAGATCCGCAACAAAGCGGAAGAGTTACAGGCTGGCAGTATCGGCGCAGCGGTAAAACTGAAAGACGTGCGTACAGGAAATACACTCAACTCAAAAGATACCGAGAACAAGTTTGACTTCATCCGTTATCCGGAACCCCGTTACCGCCGGGCGATCAAGGCTGTCAACGAGTCGAACTCCGAAAAGCTGAGCGAAGCCCTCACCCGCATGAAAGAGGAAGATCCCACCTGGTTGGTGGAAAACTCCAAGGAACTGAAACAGACTATTGTCTCCGGACAAGGCGAATTCCACCTGAGAACATTAAAATGGCGGTTGGAAAACAACGATAAGATCGAGATTGAATTCCTGGAGCCCAAGATCCCTTACCGCGAAACCATTACGAAGTCGGCGCGTGCCGATTACCGCCACAAAAAACAGTCGGGAGGTGCCGGCCAGTTCGGTGAGGTGCATCTTATTGTAGAGCCTTATACCGAAGGGATGGCTGTGCCGGAAGTTTATCGTTTTAACGGGCAGGAATACAAAGTACAGAACCGCGATACACAGGAGATCAACCTGGATTGGGGCGGCAAACTGGTATTTGTGAACAGTATCGTGGGTGGAGCCATTGACGCCCGCTTCCTGCCTGCTATCTTGAAAGGGATCATGGCCCGTATGGAACAGGGGCCCCTTACCGGATCGTATGCCCGCGACGTACGCGTGATTGTGTACGACGGCAAGATGCACCCTGTGGATTCCAATGAAATCTCTTTTATGCTCGCAGGACGCAATGCGTTCAGTACCGCCTTCAAAAATGCAGGGCCCAAGATCCTCGAACCTGTCTATGATGTAACGGTATCCGTACCGGGTGAATATATGGGCGATGTGATGAGTGACCTGCAGGGACGCCGTGCCATGATCATGGGTATGGAAAGTGAAAAAGGATTCGAAAAACTGAAGGCGAAAGTGCCCCTGAAAGAAATGAGTTCCTACTCCACATCGCTGAGTTCCATCTCCGGTGGAAGGGCTTCTTTTTCCATGAAATTCTCGAGCTATGAACTGGTTCCTTCCGATGTACAGGAAAAACTGTTGAAAGCGTATGAGGCACAGGAAAAGGAAGAGTAACAATAACCACACACTACTTCAACATCAGGGGCGACCGTTTGGCCGCCCCTGTTTGATTATTCTCCCAATGTACCCGAAAATCGTTCTATATATTCACTCGGACGCATATTGAATTCCTTCTTGAAGCAGGAACTGAAATACTTAGGATCGTTGAAACCCACAGCATAAGCCAGATCCGATATCCGGATATTCCGGTTTTGATCCATGATCCGGCAGGCCGCTTTTAGCCTGATATTCGTGATAAATGCCGAAGTATTCAATCCTGTAAGGGTTTTCAGCTTATTATACAGCGTGGACTTGCTTACGTTCATCTCTTCCGAGAACTGTTGCTGGTCAAATTCCGTATTATCTAAATGCCGGTTTACGCAATCGATCGCTTTTCGTATGAATTCTTCGTCGAGATTGGTGAATTCCAGGTCTTTCAATTCAAATACCAGCTGGTTTTTAAAATCCCGTGCTATGCGTTCCCGGCTTTTTAAGAGATTTTTGATACGCGCATGCAGTACGTTCAGGTTAAAAGGCTTACTGATAAATGCATCGGCTCCCGACTCATAGGCATCGGCGCGGTCTTTCTCATCGGTTTTGGCCGTCAGTAAGATAATAGGAATATGACTATATTCAATATTGTTCTTCAGCGATCTGCACAGTTCCACGCCATCCATTTCCGGCATCATAATATCCGAAACAATAATATCTATTTTTTCATGTTCGAGAATAAGCATCGCCTCTTTTCCGTTTGTAGCAGTCAATACATGATAATCCCTGTTTAACAACCGATGAATAAGCTGCAATATCTCCGCATTGTCTTCCACAACCAATATGGATGATGTTTTTTGTTTTTTCGTCGTAGGTACGTTTTCTTCTGCTATCGCAGGGGCTTCAACGATTGTCGGCTCCCGGACGGTTTCAAATTTATTCGTATCGATTTCTGAATCCTCGAAACAGGAGACATCGATGGGAAGAATGACCGTGAATTCAGTTCCTTTACCGATCTCGCTTTCCACCTGTATCGTCCCGTGATAGAGGTTGACAAGGTCTTTTACCAGTGATAATCCGATGCCGGTACCAGTAGTTTTGTGGCGACGGTAATTTCCCTCGTAGAACCGTTTGAATAATGTTTGCTGGTCTTCTTTCGAGATTCCCGCTCCATCATCTTTTACCGATACCAGGATATGGTCTTTTTCTTCATCCCGGTATGATAGCGTTACCCGTATGGAGCCCCCTTCCGAAACATATTTGGCAGCATTTGAGACCAGATTGTAGAGAATCTTGTCCAATTTGTCAATATCAAACAATCCCTGGATATTTTCCGGATCACTCACGTAGGAAAAATGAAGTTTCTTTTTCCTGATCAGCGGATAAAACGACTCGATAGCGTTCCTTATAAATTCGGAGATATTACCGTATGCAACGCGCAATCGCAAATTCCCTGACTCGGCTTTCCTGAATTCCAGGATTTGTTGCAACAACCGGGACAACCGGTTGATATTCTGCCCCATAGTCGCATACAGGTCGTCATTCCGGGGTGATATTTGTTGCAATTCGTCCACTGTAGCCGAAATAATGGTGAGCGGTGTCAGGAATTCATGCGTGATATTCGTGAAAAACTGTAGTTTGGCATGGTTGAGTTCTTCTGCTTTTTCCTGTTCTATCTCTTTATACCGTAATTGATTACGAAGATGTATGCGATTCAGGATATTCCGGTAGATCGCATAACCGATCAGCACGAAAGTACAAAAATAGATGACAAAAGCCCACCATGAAAGCCAGAACGGGGGCAGCACATTGATTCGCATCTCTTTAATCTCATCGTTCCACACGCCATTCTGCGTAGTCGCCCTCAATTGAAAAACATACTGTCCCGGCGAAAGATTATTGTAATAAGCCACATTTTGTTTCGAATCGGCATATGTCCAGTCCGGATCAAACCCGGCCAGTTTATAGGCATATCTGTTCAGTTCGGGATTTTTGTAATTGAGGGTCGCAAAATGGATACTGAAATTGTTATACTTATGCGGAATCGTGATCCGATCAGAGAAAGAAGGGACTTTTTCAGATATTTTGCCGGTTATTTCCTTATCCAGGTTATAGAAAGAGGTGTTCAATACCCTTATATCGGTTATATAAAACGGTGTCGGATTGATCTCTACCTCTATATTATCGGGATTGAACCTTACCAATCCTTTATACCCCCCAAAAAACAACTCTCCGTTATGATTACAGGATGATTTCGATATGAAAAAGTTATCGCATAACCCATCGGCTGTAGTATAAACCCGATAGCTTGTCAGTTCGGCTGTTTCATTGAACGAGAGCCTGGCAAGTCCGTTGCTTGTACCGATCCACAGATTTCCCTGCCGGTCTTCCCTGATGGAACTAATCAGGGTTCCCAGAATAGAGAATTGGGGCGATTTGTCGATAAACGAGTCCGACACTTTGTCGTACAGGTACAATCTTCCGTTTTCGGCTCCCGCCCATAAACGTCCGAAGGTATCATAATACAGCACATTGATGGTGTGAGCGGATATCTTTCCATTTTCAGCAGTATAGTTCCTGAAAGTGAGTCCTTCTTTACGCCGGGGATCACCTTCCACCGATATTATACCATTACCGATCGTTGCAACCCATATTCTGCCGGTATCGTCTTCCGCTATATCGATCATACTTGACGGCTCCAGGCGCTTACCATCGATAATGATCTCATCGAAAGTGACTCCTGTATTATCGCTGAGCCAGACACCCAGCCCATATTGCGTTCCAAGCCAGCAATTCTGCTGTCGGTCGATGTAAATGCTCCGTATACGATTATCACTGATGAAACTGCAATTCTCTTCAGTATACGTTTTGACAGGTTTTCCTTTTTCATATACCCATAACCCGCCTCCATACGTACCGAAAAGTATTTCGCCGGTATTACGCTGCTTGATATCATACGTTGTAATTTGACCCATTCCGTTGAATTCAGGCAAGGCCAGTTGCGAGATAGTCTTTCCCGATTTTTTATCATGCAGGACAACTCCGTATGTGCCTACACCCATCCACATATTATCGTCATTATCTAAAAAAACTGCCCGTATCGCCCCGGTAGGTATCTCCGGAAGATCTACACCAAAAAAATTGAACTTCGACTTTTCCGTATTTGTAAACAAGACACCACCGCCGATAGTGCCGATCCAGATATTTTCCTTGTTATCCCGGATAATGGAATTGACCTCGTTGGAGGGAAGCTTATTGGTCTTATGAGTTGTACTCCAATTGATAAATCCGGAAGGGTTATCATATTCCAGCATACTAAGACCGCTACGGGTACCTATCCACAGGGTATTGGTATGGATATCCTCACAGATATCATAGACAAGGTTATCCGACAGACTTTCCGGATCGTTGTTATCATGCCGGTATGTCTTCAACCGGAAGTTCCCCGTATCACGGGGGTTTTCAAGCAGATGAAGGCCTTCACCCCATGTTCCTATCCAGATATTCTTCCTGCTGTCTTCATAGATCACATGCGCCGAGTTACGCGGGTTCAGTTGCGGGTAAACGTAAAAGATATTCTTAGAGGGAGAATACCGGTATAATCCGTTATCCCATGTACCGATCCATATCTCACCGGAGCTATCCTGAATGATGGATTTGAGTGAAGCAGTTATGGATATATCGCCAACTTTTTGCAGACTATGATGCGTAAAGGCGTTCTCACGCGAATCATATCTGAACAGTCCGTCATCCAATCCGATCCAGACCTCATTATTTTTTGTCACGAGAATACAGGAAACCACCTTATTGGTTGTGTTCCGGATCTCGACAGGTTCAAATGTCCCCGACCTCTTATCGAATCGGTTCATCCCGCTGTACGTTCCTACCCAGAGATTTCCCAGATCATCATCCGCAAGACAATGAATATTATTGCTTGTCAACACAGGGGATTTTAATTGGTTGGAATTATAAACCGTTATCTGGTATCCGTCGTATTTACATAGTCCGTTTCTTGTGGCAAACCACATAAATCCCTCCCGATCCTGATATACTTTCTGTATTTCATTGGTGGGAAAACCATCCGTCGTACTCAGGATATTAAAATCCAACCCCACACTGCCCTGTTGAGAATACATAAAATCTGTACAGCCGAACAGCAAAATGAAAACGGCGTAAAGTAATGTTAAATGATTGGGTAGAATATCTGGTGACAACTTCTTCATTAAAATCAGATTTTTCACAAATATAATGAAAGCCAAGAGGTAAGCTAAGCTCGCTTAAGCTTACCCGAGGCGCATCTTATATTCTACAAATATAATGAAAGCCGAATGGTAAGCCAAACTTGTTTGAATTATTCCGTTAAGAGAGTGCAGAACGAGTTTACTTGTTCTGCCGAGCGCAGGAATAATCTAATTTATTGAACTTGCCTGAGGCGCATCTTATATTCTACAAAAATAAGAAAACTCAACATGGTTCAGAAAAAATTTATGTGAAAAGATGGCTTATCAGAAAAAGGAATCTATCACTAAACTCAGTTAATTATTAAAGCATTAGCGATAAAACGCTATGTTAAAATAGAGTTGCCTTCATATTTTTCCACCTTTTTGAGTGATAATTAGAGTTGATTTATACCCCGCCGGTCTACCTTTGCCCACTGTGAGTCTTAAATAATATTTTAATATAATTAAATGAATTTTGCCTATGAATAAAAAGCCTGAGATCTTTTAGTGAAATTTGATTTTATAGAGAGACATTGATTTTATTGTAAAGATCAACCTTGAAAGCCTAAAAAGTTCAAAAACCTACTAGACATTATATTGATTTAAGAGTAAAATGCCGATGATCAGGCATCTGAAAACCTTATTCATATAAACTCTAATGTAATATCATTACTAAATTATTAATCTATGTACAAACTAAAAACATTTATTACATGTATCGCCTTATGCTTATGCAGCATGACGGCGTTTGCACAAACCAGCGTAACCGGTAATGTTTCCGACGTGAATGGCGAAGCAGTTATTGGTGCGAGTATACTGGAGAAAGGCACTACCAATGGTACCATAACTGATATCGATGGTAATTTTACCCTGAACGTATCCCAGGGAGCCATCCTTCAGATCAGCTATATCGGTTATATAACACAGGAAGTACCTGTAACCGGCCGGTCACTCACCATTATCCTTGAAGAAGATACTCAAACCCTCGAAGAGGTAGTGGTAGTAGGTTATGGGGTACAGAAGAAGTCAGATATCACAGGTTCTGTAACATCTGTATCCAAAGACCGATTAGAGAAACTTCCCGTTACAAATGTGCTGCAGGCAGTACAGGGAGCAGCTGCGGGAGTCACCATTACACAGACCTCATCTATACCGGGTGATGCTCCGGATGCATACGTACGGGGTAGAAACTCTATCAATGCATCTTCCGGCCCTTATGTCGTAGTGGATGGTGTACCTATCAGTAAATCGGGAGGAACTCTGAACGATATCAATCCGAACGACATTGCATCCATGGAAATCCTGAAAGACGCCTCCGCTACAGCTATTTATGGGACAAACGGTGCAAACGGGGTTATCCTTATCACTACTAAGAGAGGATCTACAGGAAAACCGGTTATCCGCTATAACGGCTATCTCGGGATCGAAGATTTTACCAACAGATTACAATTTGGTGACGGCCCGCAAATCCTTCAGCGATATAAGGACTATGTAGCACAGAATCCCGGGGAAACACTCTTTGACGGGTTTGTAAAGAATGAATATGAATCGGAGAACTACAAGAACGGTGTGACGAACGACTGGATCGATGCCGTTACACAGACCGGTATCATTCAGAATCATAATATAAATATATCCGGTGGAGCGGAAAATGTAAAATATTACGTATCGGCCGATTATACCGATCAAAAAGGTATTGTGAAAGGGTTTAACTATAAACGGTATTCTGTACGTACCAATATCGATATGAATGTAACCGATTATCTGACGGTAGGAACCAACACATATCTTGTTTCTCACAATCGTGATGGAGGGCGTGCCAATTTTCTTATGGCAGAAGCAATGAGTCCCTATGCCAGGATGTACAATGAAGACGGAAGTTATACTATTCATCCCATGTACAGTGAAACGCTGTTTACCAATCCGCTGATGTGGACGACCACAAATCCCGAGCGCCGGCAGTTCAATATGAATATTAACGGATATGCCGAAATGGATTTCGGGAAAATAGCGAATTCATTGCAGGGATTGAAATATAAATTCAACGGGGGGTATGCCTATATGCCCAAACGGACGAATGTGTACGAAGGTAAATCAGTAAACAGGAACAATGGTTATGCCAGAATCTTTAATGAAGAAACGCAAAGCTATACGATAGAGAACATTATCTCGTATGCTCGTGATTTTGGCTTACATCATCTCGATCTCACCGGATTATATGCCGCTTCTCGTAAGAAATACCAGAATGCTACATCCGAAGCAGAGAAATTTATGACCGATGATCTGGAATGGCATAACTTAGGAAGTGCGGAAACACATAAAGTAGGCTCTTACACCGACCTTTATTCTACCATCTCGCAAATGGGACGTCTTAATTATTCATATGATAGCCGGTATCTGTTTACTTTTACCGTGCGCCGCGACGGTTCATCCGTATTCGGGGCCGATAACAAATACGGTGTATTTCCTTCTGTGGCCCTGGGATGGAATATCGCACGCGAGAATTTCATGCAGTCGGCTAATGATTATTTGAATACTCTGAAATTAAGACTTTCTTACGGTAAAGCGGGAAACGAGGCTATTGGAGTATATCAATCGCGTGTGAAGCTGGAAAGCGGTATGCTGACGATGAACGGAAGTAGCAGCGCCGCTCTGTGGCCCAATGAAAACATGGGTAATAACGAACTGACCTGGGAAACAACACGTACCTTCAATGCCGGTCTGGATTTCGGCCTATGGAATAATCGTATCGACGGTAACGTGGATATCTATTTTTCTACTACGAATGATCTGTTACTCAGACGGAACCTGCCCAAGATATCCGGATACAACTCGGTTTATACCAATATGGGGGAAACAGCAAATACAGGAGTTGAAGTGACCATTAATTCAAGGAATATTACAACCCGGGACTTCTCGTGGAATTCTTCACTGGTATTCTCCTGGAATAAAAATGAGATCAGGGATCTTTATGGAGACAAAAAGGATGATTTGGGGAACCGGTGGTTTATCGGCCATCCCATCGGAGTTATTTACGACTATACAAAAGTTGGGATTTGGCAGGAAGATGAAATTGCTGCCGGACTACATGAGAATTGGGATCCTATCGCCGAGGCCGGAGATATAAAATTAGCGGATATCAGTGGCCCCGACGGTGTGCCCGACGGACAGATCAATGACTATGACCGTACAGTACAAGGACAAACGACTCCTAAATGGATCGGCGGTCTGACAAATACATTTACTTACAGGGACTTCTCTCTAAGCGTATTTGTTCAGACAGTACAAGGTGTAAAAAGGAACAATACACTGATTGGTATTGCCGGTGATGAGATGGGACGTCGTAATACAGCTACCGAGATAGGTTATTGGACGCCGGAAAACAAAAGCAACGAGTGGCGTTCACTGCGCAAGAACTCCAATAAACATGGTTACGGTTTCCCGAGTGATGCCAGCTTCACCCGAATTAAAGATGTAACGTTGAGTTATAATATTCCTCAGAATACGATCCGTAAAGCAGGCCTGGAAGCATTGATGCTGTACGTGAGCGGACGGAACCTCTTTACTTTCACCGATTGGATCGGATGGGATCCGGAAGCGCGCCAGATCAGTCGCGGCGGCAGCTCATGGGATAGTACACGGGGCGAAACGGTATATGACAGCAGCAATTACCCTGCTACAAAAAGTTTTGTATTCGGTTTAAATATCACATTTTAAAAAATAAAAACAATGAAGTTTAAACATATATTTTTAATCGTATGTGCTGCATTTTCCCTGGTTTGGGGAACGTCTTCGTGCAGTGATAGTTTTCTGGATGAAAAAATGTTTTCCAGTTACGGCCCGGAAGTAGGTGATACAAATGCTAAATTGATAGGTTTGCACCGTCAGTTCGCTGCTACCTGGGGATGGTCCGGCAGACAGGGATTTGTTGGATGTTGGCAGGTAGGGACTGATATCGGTTCACCCGGTGACACCGAGGGTGTAGAAGTTCCTTTTTATCGTTATCAGGAGTTAAATGCCGAAAATGGTGCCGTTAATTTTCTATGGGAAAGATTGTATGAAATTATCAACAGTTCTAACCAGATTATCGCCGCATTAGGTGAAGAGGGAAATGCGGCGGAGAAGGGTGAAGCAATGTTTTTCCGTGCATATGCCTATAATATGCTGGTAACCCTCTGGGGGAAGGTTCCTCTGGTGACTGAATCCACGACTGTACCTAAAACAGATTATGTACGGGAAGAAATAGCAAAGATCGATGAGTTGATAGAAAGCGACCTGACCTATGCGATTGCCAATTTACCGGCAATAGGACAGACTCGGACTGAAAGTCGGATCAGTAAAGACATCGCACGTCAAATGGCAGGAGAAGCTTTTCTGCGCATGGGGATGCGTGACGCTTCCTATTTCAAAAAAGCCGAAGATGCAGTGACTCCTATCATCACCGAAGGCAACTATAAACTGATTGAAGAACGTTACGGAAAGTTCCTTACAGAAGGTGGAGACTATTATTCCGATATGTTTCGTTGGGGCAATCAACGTCGCTCCCAGGGAAATACCGAAGGAATCTGGATTTTCCAGATGGAATATAATCGGGATGTGAATGGCGGAACGATTGATAATCCGCAGCAACGTCGTAATTGGGTTCCTGGCTTCCATAAATATGCAGGTATGGTAAATGCCGACTCCATCGGAGGACGGGGTAATGGACGTCTCCGTCTGAGTAACTTTGTAAAATACGGCTTATTCGAAAATGGCGATGTCAGAAATTCCAATCACAATATCCGTCGCCAACTTTATTACAATCGCCCCGGCTATGAGGAATCTTTTGGTGTAGATGCAAATGGATTTCGCGTAGAATTAAATCAGGGAGTACGAAATGTGACCGTTCGCACCGGTGATCCCGTTATTCCGGCAAAAGACGATTCTCTGGCTGTAAACTATCCGCACCCGACAAAATGGGGAGGATATGATCCCAGCGATGATTTCGGATATGCGTTGGTAAAAGATTGGCCGTTAATGCGCTTGGGGGAAACCTACTTACTGCGTGCGGAAGCACGTTTCCGTCAGGGAAACAATCAGGGTGCTGCAGATGATATCAACGTGCTGCGGAATCGTGCCTTTAAAGCGTATCGCACCTCCTCCGGTAATGCTGATGCCGGAAAGGTTACGGCTGCCCAGATAGATATCAATTTTATTCTTGATGAACGCGTCCGGGAACTGATCGCAGAGGAGAACCGCCGAATGACTTTGATGCGCACCAATACACTGAAAGAGCGTATCGCATTGAATGGAGACAAAGCACCTAATGCACCGGATAATAAAATAATCACAGGTTTTCAGGACTTCCATGCACTGCTTCCTATTCCTCTGACGGAAATTCAGTTAAATAATGGTGCAGCATTGGAACAAAATCCGGGATACAATTAATTACATTAATTGAAATAAGTACTAATTGGATATGTGAGAGTGTTCAGAACAATTCTTTTGAGCACTCTCTTTCTTTTTCCGGTAGGAAGAGTGTGAAATTGTTCACTGCTGTCATGGGATGAGTGAGCCAATATAATATTATCGTTAGAAACCGGAAAATCTACAATAAAAACGTCACTTTAAATGATAATTGAACATTTTTGAGTGATAAAAGAACCCGATCTTAGGAGATAAATGAGATATTTGCACTTTATTTTAACAAACAAACTCTCTGAATTATGAACTACAAGTTTTACGATTTGTCTGTAATGGTATTTTTCACGGTAATAATCGCCTGTTTCATGGGGTGCGGTCCGGGTCAGGATAATAATAAAACACCTGAAAGAACAGATGTAAAAGAAGTGATTGATATTATCCACAAAATAAATAATTACTGGCAGGCCAATCATCCGGAACACGGCAATGCATTCTGGCACAGAGCTGCCTATCATACCGGTAATATGGCTGCGTATGAAGTGACCGGAAACGAGGCATACAAGGCATATTCCGAAGCCTGGGCAGAACACAATGAGTGGAAAGGTGCCAAATCAGACAATAAGGAGAACTGGAGGTATTCATATGGGGAGTCTGACGATTTTGTGCTTTTCGGAGATTGGCAGATCTGTTTCCAGGTATATGTCGACCTGTATAATCTGGATGAGACAAAAGACGAAAGAAAGATTGCACGAGCAAAAGAGGTGATGGAGTACCAGATGAGCACACCGCAGAATGATTACTGGTGGTGGGCTGATGGGCTCTATATGGTGATGCCGGTGATGACAAAACTATACAATATAACTGGAAACGAACTGTATCTGAGTAAACTTCATGAATATTTCTCCTTTGCAAAAGAGCTGATGTACGATGAGGAGAACACTCTGTTTTACCGGGATGCCAAATATATATATCCTGCTCACAAGACGAACAATGGGAAGAAAGACTTCTGGGCGCGTGGTAACGGATGGGTATTCGCCGGACTGGCCAAAGTATTACAGGATCTGCCCGAAGACAATCCCCATAGAGATGAATATATAAGTGTATACCGGGATATGGCGAAAGCGCTTGCCGGTTGCCAGCAGGAAGAGGGATTCTGGACTAGAAGCCTGCTCGATGCCGACCATGCTGCCGGATACGAGACCAGTGGAACTGCATTCTTCCTTTATGGCTATTTATGGGGAATAAACAATGGTTTCTTTGATAGAAATGAATATGACCCTGTGGTGGAGAAAGCATGGAATTACCTGGCCGATATCGCGTTGCAGGATAACGGTAAAGTAGGCTATGTACAACCTATCGGTGAACGGGCCGATCAACATACTGTAAACGCGGAAACCACTGCCGATTTCGGTGTAGGTGCTTTCCTGCTGGCTGCCTCTGAGATGGTGAAACATTTGAAGTAAGAATCATATGAAACGAGCATTATTATTTATAGTATCCTCTCTGTTAATAATTATATCACTTTATTCCGCGGAAACTGTGAATGATTCACCCGTTGCATCGGCAGAGAGTGATCGTGCATACTGGACCGCGTTAGCATACAGGATCGCCGCGCCTGTACTTGAAAATATGAGTAAAGGCGAATTGAAAAAGAATATGCAGGTGGAAGTCAGTCCCACATGGGATGGACGAGATAAAGACGTTACCTATATGGAATGTTTCGGAAGGCTGATGTCGGGTATAGCGCCCTGGCTTAGCCTGCCGGATGATAATACGGCTGAAGGGATACAAAGGAAACAACTCCGGGAATGGGCATTGAAGAGTTACGCGCATGCGGTCGATCCTGAAAGCCCCGACTACCTGTTATGGAGAAATGAAGGGCAGCCGTTGGTGGATGCCGCTTATATCGCCAGTAGTTTTCTGCGTGCCCCCGAACAGTTATGGAAACCTCTTGACGAGGTAACCAAAGAGCGGTATATCAAGGAATTCCAGCAACTCCGCCGTATCGATCCCCCTTACACCAACTGGCTCTTGTTCTCGGCAATGGTCGAAACTTTCCTGATGGAAGCAGGAGCGCAATACGATATTTACCGCATACACAG
The DNA here is from genome assembly GCF_034331125.1 of Proteiniphilum sp. NCBI lineage: Bacteria > Pseudomonadati > Bacteroidota > Bacteroidia > Bacteroidales > Dysgonomonadaceae > Proteiniphilum > Proteiniphilum sp. The sequence goes on along the minus strand of NZ_JAXQGC010000045.1, from coordinate 45,242 downwards.
TGCTATCAGGAAGATCGATGAATGGTACGTGGGCGACGGATGGTATTCCGACGGAGAGCATTTCGCTTTCGACTACTATAACAGCTATGTGATACAACCGATGTATGTGCAGGTTCTTCAGGCACTTGTAGACAGAAAAATACCGTTGAGGGACAAAAACCCGGAATCAGTTCGGAAGGATCTGGATATCGCGAAAAAACGGATGCAACGCTTCGGAATTATATTGGAGCGCTTTATTTCTCCCGAAGGAACCTTTCCGTTGTTCGGACGTTCCATGACCTACCGCCTGGGTGTATTCCAACCTCTATCCATGCTCTCATGGAAGGAACTTCTACCGGAAGAACTGGCCGAAGGGCAGGTCAGAAGTGCACTCACTGCTGTCATGAAACGGATGTTCATGAACGAAGGCAATTTCAATGAAGGAGGATTCCTGCAACTAGGATTTGCCGGCCACCAACCCAATCTTGCCGACTGGTATACCAACAACGGTAGCATGTATCTCACCTCGGAAGTGTTTCTACCACTGGGATTACCTGCGGATCATTCATTCTGGACCTCTGCCGCGGAAGACTGGACAACAAAAAAAGCATGGCACGGGAATTCCTTTCCCAAAGACCATGCTATAAGATACTAATAAGGTTATCTCAACACCTTACAGATCGTTTACGCTAATAGTGTAGCTGTAGGAATATTCCTTATCCATGAACCGGTATTGGTCTAACGGTTTTGCTCCCCACGACTGCAACCCACCTACACCTCGCTGGAACAGGTCTACGCACAGTACAACTTCGTGACGGGGTAATACATCCGACCAGTGCTGTTGTTTCTTGGTCATGCCCGGATCAAGGTCTTCAGGACGGTTATTGGTAGCACTTACTGATAATGGTTGTGCTCCATCAACCCTGATACCTTTACCGTTTTCATTTTTCAGGGTGAGCCAACGTACGTCGGTTTTATTTCCTGTTTCCTGAGGACGGTAATAGGCGAAAGCCTGTTCTTCTACCTTGCCGTTCCATATCCCCATAAATGTATCATGTTTACGGTCTACATAATTTTCATGAGGGCCACGGCCGTACCATGTGAAACCGTTATAATCCTTAGGTAGGGTCATTAACATACCGAATCGCAGCATCTCAGGCAGGTCATCCGACAACGCCTTGTAATGTGCCGAGGTAGTAAGGCTACCGTCTTTATTTACCGTGTAGGTGATCTCCACTTTGGCTTCTATTCCTCTCAGTTTGACCTCATACTCTGCTTTGAATCCCTCAGCGGTTTCTCCGGAGCCTTTATATTTGTATATGGTGTTGTGTCCGGCCGATTCCCAGATACGGGTACTATACTGCATCCATTCTCCGAATTCGTTGTCGGTAAGCGCTCTCCAGAAATTAAGACGGGGCAGTTCCCTGAACACATCCTGTCCTTTATTTTTCATACTTAACAAACCACGTCCGTCCTTTGATGAAAATTCATAAGACAGATTACCTGCTTTGACTATGATCTTATCGTCTTGCTTTTCAACGGCAATTTGTCCGTTTACATTTCCGGCAACGAAATAATTGTTGGGGTTAAGTGCAAATTCCTCTTTAGCTACTTCAAATCCGGAAGGAATTAATTCGGTGGCCTGATTGCTGTAAGCATATACCTGGAGAAAATACTCTACGCCTGCTTCTTCAGCCAGAGCGGGTAAATTCAAATGAACGTCTTTTCGGCTATCCGCCGGAACAGATGTGGTAAACGCGCCTTCTTTGAATTCTTCTCCATTTTTCAGGAGTACCCATTTGAAACTGTATTTTTCGGAGGCTAGGTCTGTGAATTTGAAATCATTAATTACGGTAATAATTCCTTTATTCAGATCCTTTGCTTCAAACAGGATATCCTGATATACCTTCTTAACGATATAGGTATGTGGTATATAATTCTGGTCGGGACTAATGATACCGTCCATGCAGAAGTTATCATTGTTCATTTTGTTATAGGCTTTCAGGTCGCCACCATATGCCCAGTAGAAACGTCCCTGCTCATCATGGGTAGGATATCCATGGTTGTACCATTCCCAGATGAATCCGCCCTGCATATTCTTACTGGAGCGCATCAGATCCCAGTATTCCTGAAAATTCCCCATACTGTTACCCATGGCATGGGCATATTCGCACATGATATAAGGTTTTCCGAGGTCTTTGGCTGCATCGCGTTTCATGTTTTCCCATGATGGGTACATGTGGCAGATAACATCTGTGTTCCTGTCCCTCTGATAGGCTTGTTCATATTGCACGGGACGGCTGTTGTCACGTGCTTTGACCCAGTCGTACATATCGAAAAAGGCTTTTCCGTTGCTGGCTTCATTACCCAATGACCAGAAGATGACCGACGCATGATTTTTGTCACGTTCCACAAGCCGGATAATGCGGTCCATATGTTGTCCATGCCATTCGGGGAAGTTCGAAACATTGTCGGGACCGTAACCGAGTCCGTGCGATTCCAGATTGGCTTCATCGACAAGGTAGATGCCATATTCATCACACAATTTATACCACAAGGGTTGTTGCGGATAATGCGATGTACGGACGGCGTTTATATTGAGTTCCTTCATCAGTTGCAGGTTACGCATCATTTCCTTACGTGTTACCACCTGACCAGTATGGGTATTGAATTCGTGGAGATTCACCCCTTTGAAGAAAACTTTCTTTCCGTTTACAAACAGTTGTCCGTCTGTTATTTCAATTTTACGGAATCCTATTTTGTGCGATGTGGATTCGACAATCCTACCGTTACCGTCTTTCAATGTGATAAGCATTGTATAGAGGTTTGGGGTTTCAGCCGTCCATTTCAACGGATTGGAGACATTCCCTGAAACAGTAATATCAGCGGTTCCATTCGCAGGAATACCCGATTTTTGATTACGGGAAAATATTTTTTTGCCCGATTTGTCTAATAACGAAATTTCTACCGAGTTATTTTGGAGGTTATCGGTATAGTTCTTCAATGTAATATCCACACTGAAAATGCCGCTTTTATAATTTTTATCCAGGTCGGGATGGGCAAAGAAGTCAAAAATACGGGTTTGCGCCGTGCTGTAAAGGTAAACGTTGCGGTTTATTCCCCCAAGCCTCCACATATCCTGGTCTTCGAGGTATGAACCGTCGCTGAATTTATGTACCTGGCAAGCCAATGTGTTTTTACCTTTTCTCACGTAATCTGTGATATCGAATTCAGCCGGACTTTTGGAGTTTTGGGTATATCCCACCTTTTGTCCGTTTACCCATACATACATAGAGTTTGTTCCGCCTTCGAAATGGATAAAAATACGTCTGCCGTCCCAACTGTCGGGAATACTGAATTCATGGCGATATGCTCCGGTAGGAGAGTCTTCCCTGTCGATATGCGGCGGTTTTGCCCTGAATCCAAAACCGGTATTCACGTACATGGGTATTCCGTATCCGTTAAATTCCCAGTTTCCCGGTACAGGCATTTCACCCCAACCGCTTATATCGTAGTTCTCTTCATAAAAGCCGGCGGGAACTTCCGATACCCTTGGAACCCAATGGAATTTCCATTTACCGTTCAGAGACTGATAGTAGGGTGATGAATCGTAGTTATCTCCTACGGCCAACTCTTCGGAGGGATAAGGCAACGATGTAGTCCGGGTGTTTTCTTTATTGACTGCGAAAACTTCCGGATTTTCCCAATCGGGAACGTTTTGCGCGAATAAGTTCATGCAACCCAGAATTGAAATGAATAAAAAGGAAGATGTCTTTCTCATACGATTATTTTTATGTGCTTTATAATTTTAACAAAAATAGATATATTGGCTCTTAGAATGAAAAGAGAAATTAATCAAAAAAGAGAGATAAATCAATCAAAACAGATTTATTTCATATGATTAAAACTTCTATTTTCAAAGGTATCATATGGAACTCGCTTTTAATCATTCATTTGTGTGATAATGGTTATAATGCTCGTTTCATTGATTTTGCATATTCTGAAGGAGCCATACCGTATTCGTCCTTAAAACATTTCCGGAAATAGACCACATCATTGAATCCGGACATATATGCCACTTCCGATACCTGATATGAACCGGCCAGTAGGAGCCGGAGACTATTTTTGAGCCTGATCTTCCGGATAAACTCATTGGGAGATATTCCAGTGAGTCCTTTGACTTTTCTGTAGAAAGTAGAATAGCTCATGTTCATCTTTTCTTTAATAAAGGCTATATCGAGGTCTTCCATTTCAATATTATTCTCTACAATCTCAGTGAGTTTATGTAAGAACTCTTCATCCAGTTTGCTGATTTTCAAAGGTTCTTCCGCTAAATTATTTTCATGTCTTACTGTTCCTTTGGCGAATGTGCTTATCTGCTCTGCCAGTTTCCGGCGCGATTCCAGTAAATTGTCTATACGGCTCCGCAATAGCCTGGCGCTAAACGGTTTTGTCAGATAGGAATCGGCTCCACTGTCATACCCTTTTTCCTGATCAGAGAGAGAATCTCTGGCGGTAAGTAAAATAACCGAAATATGGCTGGTACGCATATCTTCTTTTATTGTATGGCAGAGTTCCATACCATCCATTTCAGGCATCATAATATCACTGACAATAATGTTGGGTATATGTTTTCTCGCCAGTTCCAATCCCTCTTTTCCGTTTGTTGCGGATAGCACATGATAATCATTTTCCAGAGAAGAAACAATATATCCCCGGATATCGTCATCATCTTCAACTATCAAAATTACAGGACGGCTGTCAGTATTGTCTTCCTTTTGGATGTCCTGTTCTTCTTCAATAGTATCAGTAGCCGATTTTTCTTCCGTATGTATAGCCGAAGGGTAAGTGTTTCCGGTTAATAAACGTAACCTGAACAGGGTTCCTTTACCGACAGTACTTTCCACATGCAAAGTCCCTTCGTGAAGATCGGCCAATGATTTAACGAGGGCAAGTCCTATTCCCGTACCGGACGATTGATGTCTACCTTTTGCCTGGTAATAACGTTCGAATATATGTGATAAAGCGTCGGCCTCTATTCCATAACCAGTATCGGAAACCACTATTTCGGTATAGTGATTGTCTTTCTCCTTGACCGAACGCAGAGAAAGGCGAATTTCACCTTCTGCTGTATATTTTATTGCATTTGACAAGAGGTTATTCAATATGGTAGTGATAACGTCAGCATCAAAATAGAGGATTGTATTTTTCTCGCCTATATCAACATGGATTATAACCTTATCATTCCGGGATAATTCCTTATAGCGTAATCCTGTTTCTGCAACCAGATTTGCCAGATTCCCCTTCGACACGGATAGTTTCCTGTTCTGCGTCTCGGTTTTCCTGAATTCGAGAATCTGGTTGATCAGATTTAAAAGGCGGATGGCGCTGGCGTGAATAATACCTATTTTCTTGCTATGTACTGGTGCTAATCCGGAATCCTGCACCAGATCCTCCAGTGGTCCGAGAATAAGTGTCAACGGAGTCCGGAGTTCATGGGTAATATTCGTATAAAAACGCAGTCGTTCGTCGTTTAGTTCCTGTTTGTTCTGGCTGTTTTTCTTTTCCAGTTCAAAGGATGTTTTCAGGTCGACACTTTTTTTATAGGAACGGAGTGAGAAGAAGATGATTATACAGGCTATTATTACATATAAAAGCTTGGCATACCAGGTAAGCCATAAGGGAGGATGGATGATAAAGTCCAGCGAGGCAATATTTACTTCATCCCATTCCTGATTTTTCAGACGGCTTTTTACTTTAAACGTATACTCTCCCGGGGCTATGTTCCGGAATGCAACCTGGTTTTCATCCTGCGTATTATACCAGGTATTGTCAAGTCCTTCCATCATATAGGCATACTCGACTTGCTGGTTTTGTGAATAGTCAGGACTTGAAAATGAGATCCTGAAAGAGTTTTTATCATATGCCAACTCTATTCTATGCTGTGTTGTAGGAACCAGAATTTCCCTGCTGTAATTTTCTATCTGTTTATTCAATGCCAGACATTCTATAATTTGCACAGGAACAACTTTTCGTTTTTCTTTCGTTAATTCTTCAGGATTAAAATAGCAGACACCATTGAGTGAACCAAAGAAAAGGATACCGTCTTCCCTGAGACTTGCAGCACCATTGGTAAAGTCCCCGATAGGAGTACCGTCCTGATGGTTGTAATTATTAAACTTTTCTCCGTTCCATAGCGAAATACCGGCATTGGTACTAATCCAGATATTTCCCTGATTATCCTGTTGAACGGCACGGATATATGAGTTCTCAAGTCCCTGTTTCTCATCATATACCTCATATTGGTCGGTATCTTCCGTATTCTTAAAATAAGCCAATCCATTCCGTGTAGCAACCCACACCCCACCTTCGGAATCCATATAAAGGTGGTTGATGGCATTGGAGATAAATCCTTTATCTCTGACTATGTTATCCACTAAATTATTGTTATCGTCGAAGATAAATATTCCTTTTCCGAATGTCCCGATCCATAATTTCCCCTCTCTGTCACGTAGAATACTATATATTGTCTTATCCTCCAGTTGGTCATCGATGTGGATTTCTTTCTCAATATTTCCATTCCGGTAAGAATATAATCCGTTTTCTGCTCCGATCCACATTTTCCCATCGCTATCCTCGTAAAATTCATGTGCATACTCTCCCCTTTTGCCGAAAGAAGTAGTTTTTATCTGATAATTCTCCGGATTGAACCTGAATATATCTCCCATAGTTGTTCCGAACCAGAGAATTCCATAGCTGTCACTTCTTATCTTGTTGATATATACATTTGAACTTGCGTTTGACAGATAGGGGTGAATATTGATGGTTCTTCTTATTTCATTATCCTGAAGGAGGATAATTTCATTTTCGGTGCCGACCCATAATTGCCGGTTTTTATCTATACATATATCCCATATCTGCTTCTCATTCGTGTCTCTGTATTTATCCATAGAATGTAGGAGAGTTTGAAAAACAGGAGGTCTGTTACCGATAAAATCTATTCCACGGCTGTAGTGCCCAATCCAGATATTATCGAAAGAATCCTGAAATAACACTCTGACGTTGGACGAAGATAAACCGTAATGGTTTTTTGTGATGGATATATTTCTGAACATGACCATTTTAGGGTCAAGCAAGGTAATGCTGCTCAGGTCGAGAATACTGATGCCGGCCATATCGGTACTGATCCACAAAGAGCCATCTTTCATTTCCCTGATATCATAAATATAGTTCTCTCCCAGGGAGTTTGGATTGGAGGAATCATGCCTGAACGTGATAAATTCTTCAGTCTGGGGATTAAACAAAGCAAGTCCGTTATTTGTACCTACCCAGATATTTCCCAAATGATCCATATAAATAGCACGGACAGTATTTCCGGGAAGACTTTTGGGATTTCCCGGTTCGTGGCGGATATTGCGTGCCGTTTTATTCTTTATATCGATAATACTTAACCCGTCAAAGGCATGTCCCACATACAGATTACCTCTGCCATCGTCGAAAGAACACCAGTTTAGGAGTTTCAATCCTTCTATCTCCGGGCTTATAAAACGGGTTAATTGCTTGGTATTTTTATCATAATATTCTATACCCAAATGATAATGAGTTATCCATATTCCTCCATCTGCTGCATGAGAAAGATGTGTTACATCATTGGTTATCAGTCCTTCTTGTATCGTATAATCTGTAAATGTTTGGGAACTGCAGTCGAAAATGCTGATCCCATCTCTTTGAGAACCGATCCAGATACTATTTTGCTCCTCATCATATAGCAATGTATTCAGTTCATTACTTACGATATCGGAATTATTTTTCGTATATACTGTAAAATTTTTTCCGTCGAAACGGTTTAATCCCGATTCTGTCGCTATCCAGATGAACCCCTGGCCATCTTGTGTTATATCGACAATATAGTTATTAGATAATCCATATTCTACACCGAAATGTTTTAAAGCCTGTGATTGCGCCTGTGCATTAAAATGAATAAATAATAGACAGTATAAAACAATTGTTTTTTTTAACATAACTAATAAGGAGAATCATTGTATATCCTATACAAATTTAGAAAATTTTCTCATATATATTCAAGAGTATGGTTCCGGTTAAATTTTTAAAAACACTATAGGGAATGATGCATGTTGTTATTCTATAGTAGATTATCGTGTTATGGTGGATAAATTTGTCATTGTCGGAATGATTATTTTATCCCTTTAGAATGATTGATTTACCATCTGTCATTATTAATAAATGTCAATACTTTTGCCATATAATTATTCAAATATAGAATAAGAGAATGTTTTTTGCCGGGAAAAAACAATAAAAAATCTATTATAAAACATTTTTTAGCGGTATATACGAGAGAGGGGTTTATAGAAATTAACATTTTAATTCTCTAATTATATATTTAATACTCTATGTTCTAAAAAACATTTATAAATTATGCACAAATTGAAAGTATTTATTGTAGGTATCGTCATCAATCTATGCTGTATTATGACGTATGCCCAGAACCGTGTCACCGGAAATGTGTCTGATGTGAACGGTGAGTCTATCATCGGTGCGAGTATACTGGAGAAAGGCACCACCAATGGTACGGTTACCGATATCGATGGAAATTTCACCTTAAATGTATCGGAAGGTGCCACTCTTCAGATTAGCTATATTGGCTATACAACACAGGAGGTAGTGGTAACTGCTCGGCCATTGACAATCATTCTGGAAGAAGACACTCAAACATTGGATGAGGTAGTGGTGGTTGCATACGGTGCGCAAAAGAAAGTAACAGTAACCGGTGCTATTACATCCGTCAGTGGGAATGATCTGATCAAGACGCCTACAGGATCTATTGGTAATGCGTTAGCCGGAAAATTGACAGGGGTCAGTACCGTTCAATATTCCGGAGAACCGGGTGCTGATGCCGCGGAAATTTATGTCCGGGGTATTACCACTTTAAATAGTTCTACTCCTTTGGTACAGGTCGATGGTGTTGAGAGAGATTTTACACAGATAGACCCGAATGAGATTGAAAGCATCACTATCCTTAAAGATGCTTCTGCTACAGCGGTTTTTGGGGTTCGTGGCGCCAATGGGGTAATTTTGGTAACAACGAAAAGAGGAAGAGAAGGGAAGGCAAATATTTCGGTAACGACTTCTACCGGTATTACTGTTCCGACCCGATTGCTTGAGTTTGCGGACAGCTATCAATATGCAAGTTTCTATAATGAAGCTCAAATCAGAGACGGGGTAAATCCGAATAATGTGAAATTTTCTCCCGAGATGCTCACTGCATTTCAAACACAGTCGGATCCCTTATTGTATCCCAATATGGACTGGCTTGATTATATTCTTAAAGACTATGCCCAGCAATCGCAACACAATATGAATATATCAGGGGGGAATAAATTTTTTCGCTATTTTGTTTCAGCAGGGATGTATACCCAGGGTGGATTATTCAAGACATTTGACGCCGGCTATGATTTCAATTTTGATTTTAAACGATACAATTATAGGGCAAACCTTGATTTTAACTTGTCAAAATCAACAGAATTGTCATTAAATATAGGAGGTCGTGTGGAGGATAAAAATACTCCTATCTCAGCCGAGGATCAAAATCAGTTGTTTCGTCATTTATATTGGGCTACACCCTTTTCCGGAGCCGGTATCGTAGATGGAAGATGGATCAAGACCAATCCTGATGTTATCCCAAATCCCGGAGCGGATGGATTAAATCCATATTATGGTAGAGGATATAACAACAAGGTAGGCAATACATTGAACGTAGACGTTCAGTTAAAGCAAAAATTGGATTTCATAACAAAAGGACTGTCTTTCAATGTGAAAGGATCTTATAATAGTAGTTACGCCCAAACAAAATCGAGAAGTTCGTCGAAGGCTTATTATGTGGCCGTAAAAAATGATGATGGATCAATGGGTTACCGTAAATACGGAGAAGACGGAACTTTAGGTTATGGAGAATCATTTGACAAGGGACGTAACTGGTATTTCGAAACAAGTTTAAACTATAATACCACTATAAATTCCGCTCATAACCTTGGTGCATTACTGTTATATAACCAATCGAAATACTATTACCCGGGGACATTTACCGATCTTCCCAAAGGATATGTGGGAATGGTAGGGCGCCTTACTTATGATTACCTCTCCAAATACATGATCGAATTCAATATGGGATATAATGGTTCTGAGAATTTTGCTCCCGGAAAGCGATATGGCTTCTTTCCCGCAGGGTCTATAGGATGGGTGATGACAGAAGAACCATTTATGGAGGAAATAAAAAATTATGTCTCCTATCTTAAATTAAGGGCTTCTTATGGAGTAGTAGGAAATGATAACACACAGGACCGAAGATTCATGTATATTGCTGATCCGTTTTACCTTAACGGATCGGGATACAATTTCGGAACAAATGTGAGTGGTAACAGAGGGGGTGCTTATGAAGGAGCAAAATCTAATCCCGATGTAACATGGGAGAAAGCATATAAGCAAAATCTGGGAGTAGACCTTTACTTTTTGAATGACCGTTTAATGACAACATTCGACATATTCAAAGAACACCGTAGAGATATCCTTGTAGTTCCATCTTCACTTCCCAGTTATATAGGCATGACACTCCCGGTACTAAATAACGGGATAGTCAACAGTCGTGGTTATGAAATTACACTCAGATGGGATGATAAGATCGGAAACGATTTCAGGTATTGGATCAGTCCCAATTTATCATTTGCCAGAAACAAAATTGTAGAGCAAATGGAAGTCAGACCCAATGAAGATTATCTGTGGAGAACAGGAAAGCCTATTAATCAGCCTTTTGGCAGGAAATTCTGGGGTTTCTATGACGAAACCGCCAATGAACGGTATAAAGCCCAATTTGGAAGGGATATTGCTGATCATTCCGTAGTGTTAAAGAACGGGGATGCAGTGTATGTAGACATAAATGAAGATGGTGTGATCAATGACGACGATAAGATAGCCATGGGTTATACCAATGTCCCCGAATATGTAGTGGGGGCCAATATGGGATTTGAATGGAAAGGTTTTGATTTGAGTATGCAATGGACAGGTGCGTGGAATACTTCCCGCATGTTGCAGGAGACATTGAGAGAACCGTTGGGAGATACAAATAACAAAGGATTGCTGTTATATCAATATCAAGACAGATGGACTGAGGAAACCGCCTCTACAGCGAAACTTCCCAGGGCAAGTATAACCAGCAAGGCAAACAATATTGTTGATTCCGATTTGTATCTCGTGGATGCCAGATACCTCCGGTTAAAGAGCCTTGAGGTTGGTTACAATTTCAATGCGCCCTTTATGACAAAAATGAGGTTAAACTCTTTACGGGTCTATGCCAATGGGTATAATTTATTAACCTTCGATGTCCTTAAGATTACGGACCCTGAATCGAGAACCAGTGACAGACCTAATTATCCATTAACCAGAGTATTCACAGTAGGATTAAAATTAGGATTCTAAATTAAGGATGAGATTAATTGCTTTAAATAAAACAAACAGATGAAAATAAATATTCAATCAACACTTATATCCTTGACTATAGGAATGGCCATATTCTGTTCATCCTGCGTTGATGATTTGAAATTCGGAGATAGTTTCTTAGAGAAAGCTCCCGGAGTGGATGTAACCCTTGACTCTGTTTTTGCCAAGGCTGAAAATGCACGTTATTTTTTGTGGGATACCTATGGCAAGTTATACTACGCTCTACCGGTTTACTGGAATGACGTGGATAATAAGATGAATATGGGTATGTTTGAAACTTTGTCCGATTCATGGCATAGCCATTTAAGTTGGGATGGAGTCAACAGGTCCTATTATAACGGAACTTATAACGCGAACAGGGAGGACACTAGTAATGATACCAAGTTTGGTTTCTCCAAGGAAAATACATGGGAAGCCATAAGAAAAGCCTGGTTGTTTATTGAAAATGTAGACCGGGTGCCTGATATGCAACAATCTGAAAAGGAGAGATTAAAGGCGGAGGCAAAAGTTATTGTGGCTTCCCGTTATTTCGATATGTTCCGGCATTTCGGCGGATTGCCGATCATTGATAAAGCATACGATTTCTCTCTTGATGAATCGTACTATCAAACCCCCAGGGCAACTGTTGAACAAACGGTAGAGTTCATGACTACCCTTCTGGATGACGCTTCTAATGTACTTCCCTGGGCACTTGATGAGGGTGAAATATCTAACTGGGACGGGCGTTTCACGAAAGCGGCCGCGATGGGGCTAAAATGCAAAATATTGCTGTTTGCCGCTAGCCCCCTGTTTAACGATTCAGAGCCTTATTCCAGGGAATCACCTCAGGATGCCGTTACCAACCATAGTGTATGGTACGGAGGATACCAACCGGAGTTATGGGAACAAACGCTGGAAGCTTGTGAAGATTTTTTCAGAGAAGTGAATGCCCAGGGACGTTATGGTTTGGTTCAACCTTCAGCGGCTACCCCCTCAGCCTATAGAGAGGCTTTCAGAAAAGCTTATTATACAAGAGGAAGTGGAGGTGATAATCCGGAGCTATTGATATCGACAAGAGTGCGATATACCTATGGGGATGATTACCAGTGGAATTATTACTTCCCCCAGTCGGTGATGAACGGTGCATTCACTCCTACATTGGAATACGTTGATATGTTTCCGTTATCCGATGGAACTCCTTTTGACTGGAATAACCCGGATCATGTTGATGTGATTTTTTCCGACAGGGATCCCCGTTTGTTTGAAACAATATTGGTCAATAATGCGTCCTACCAGGGGCGTCAGGTTGAACTTTGGATCGGTGGACGCGAGGCGCAACAAGGTCCGAAAACTGAGCAGGGACAGTTTGCAACAGGTTTTGGATTATATAAGTTTATCTTGGATTTTTCTTCAGCACGGAATCGTCCTACATTATGGCCCTACCTGAGGATTGCTGAAATCCATCTGATTTATGCAGAAGCATTGATGATGGCCGGTCGGACAGATGAGGCTATCAATGAAATTGACAAAGTGCGTGGTAGAGTTGGGTTGAATGGTTTGAGAGAATCGAATCCCGGCATTGATTACAGTAATCAATCCTTGCTACTTGAAGCCATTTTGAATGAGCGTGCGTGTGAACTTGGGTTTGAGGATGTCAGGTTTTTTGATCTTATAAGGCATAAGAGAGCACAGGATTTCACAAAAGTATTGCATGGATTAAGAATTTATCGTTTGGACGAAAACGGGAATGTGGTAGAGGTGTCATGGTCGGACAAACCCGCCAATGAAAGAGGTCCCCGCCCCACAGAATTTAGATATGAGAAATTTCAACTTGAAAATTCAAGGCGATCCTGGTGGACAAATTTCAATTCCAAATGGTATTTGTCTGCTTTCCCCACCTTGGAGGTGAATAAAGATTACGGATTAACACAAAATCCCGGATGGTAACCAGCTTATAAATTACAAAACGAAGTAAAGATGAGAAATAAAATATTAATGCTTTTGGTTTCAATAGCAGTTTCATTTGTCGCCGTAGGACAAGATACTTCAACACTCAAAGGCAGGGTTGTTGATAGTAAGGGAAATCCTGTTTCCGGCGTTGCGATCTATAATGCAATTAATAATCAGCTTATTGCATCTACCGATTACAATGGGAATTTCGAGGTAAAAACAATAGAAGGTGATCAGTTATTGATTGAAGCTTCAGAAGGATACAGAAAAGAAGTAACAGTAACCGATTTTTCACAGGAATTAACCGTAACGATGGATCTTAGTGCAAGTTTGGTTGACATCGGATTTGGATTTGAACGGGAACTGGCACTTTCTACTGCCGCCGTTTCACGTACCGATATTGAAGATATCGATAAACGTTCAGCGATGAATCTGGCCAATTCATTGTTTGGTAATGTGTTGGGATTAACCTCATTACAGAATTCTGATGTTATCTGGGGTACACCTGCCTGGTTCAGTATCCGTGGGTTGCAGACTTTATCGGACAATAACATTCTGGTGTTGGTTGATGGATTTGAAAGACCCATTAACACACTGACACTCGAGGAAGTCGAGTCTGTTTCTGTGCTTCGCGATGCCGCTGCCGTTGCTCTATATGGATACAAAGGTGTAAATGGAATTCTTTCCGTAAAAACAAAAAGGGGGAAGATAGATAGCAGAGAGGTAAAAGTGAGCTATGATCACGCTTTTACATCACAATCTCGCCTACCTGAGTTTGCGAATGCCTATACGTATGCCAGTGCATTGAATGAAGCATTGGCTAACGACGGACTACCTGACCGCTATAATCAAAACGAGTTGAATGCTTTCAGGGATGGCACATATCCGTATCTCTATGCAGATGTGAATTGGTTGGATGAGGTCTTCCGCAATAATGGCGCCTCGAATATGTATAATATAAGCTTCAGAGGTGGAGGTACGTTTATGCGATATTTCACCGTAGCCACTCTACAGTCTAATAGCGGATTTATCAATGAAAATAATGCTGTAAGTGATTACTCTACCCAGATGAAGTTTTCAAAACTAAATCTCAGAACCAATCTGGATATGGATCTGACCAATACGACAAAAATGCAGGTTAATCTGCAAGGGGTATTAAGTGAATTTAACCGGCCGGGATTAGGTTCTGATAATCTGATGACAAAATTATATACGGTACCTTCTGCTGCATATCCGGTACAGACCCACGATGGTTTTTGGGGTGGAAATTCTATATGGGGTACCAACATGAACCCCGTAGCGTTAATTCAATCGAGAGGTTTTTCAAAAGGACACAACAGAGCTTTATATGCAGACGCCAAACTTACGCAGGATTTATCAGTATTGACGGAAGGATTAAGCGCCTCTGTCAGGGTAGGATATGATAATTTCGCCGCTTATTGGGAAGGTTCTATCAAAGATTACCAATGGGCAAGCGATGCCGTTGATTTATCTTCCGGGATACCTGTGGATACGTCTCGTGTTCAGGGAGGAAATATTGGAAAATTAAATTATAGCAGTTCGCTTGATTACCAGACCCGGCATTTTAATTTTGTCGGGAACATAGATTATAAAAAATCATTTGGTGAACACGACCTTTTCACTTCCTTCATATATTCAACTGAAAAGAAGGTACAGAAGGATCGTTATAACACCAATTTTCGGCAAAACTTCGCAGGATATATCAATTATATCTATAAAGAGAAGTATATTACGGATATGGCATTGGTCTATTCCGGCTCCAACAGATTGGCTCCCAATCATAAATATGCTTTCTCTCCAACCCTTTCCGCAGCATGGGTAGTTTCGCGCGAAGAATTTATGCAAAATATCGATTTCATTGATTTTCTGAAATTAAGGGCATCAGCCGGATTAATCAATGCTGACTTCATACCTGCAAACGATTACTGGTCTCAAAACTTCGGTGGAGGGAATGGTTATCCGTTAGGGAACAATGCTGCCTGGTATGATGGAACACGGGAGTATTATCTTCCTACGGAAAATATTAAAAACGAAAGGGCGCTAAAATATAATTTCGGGATAGATGCATCCATCTTTAAAGATATCAACCTTTCGGGAGATATATTTTTCGAGAGAAGAGATAATATATTTGTTTCGGGATATTACACGGTTTCAGCCGTATTGGGTAATTATCCATCCTTTGCCAATGAAGGGGTAGTGAACAGTCATGGCTTTGAATTAGGTGCATCCATCAATAAGAAAGTAAGGGATTTCTCTTATAATCTGGGTGGAAAATTCACATTGGCGAAAAGTAAGATCATAGAACAGTTGGAAGAGGAAAAACCTTATGAATACCTGAGAAGTACAGGTAAACCGGTAGGTCAGTTGTTCGGTTTGGAAGCCATAGGTTTCTTTATCGATGAGAATGATATTCTCAATAGCCCCGCACAGGAATTCTCTACCGTACGTCCCGGAGACATCAAGTACAAGGATCAAAATGGAGACGGTGTTATCAATGATTACGATATTGTACCCATCGGCTATAACAGTGCTATCCCCGAAATGTATTTTTCTTTTGATTTAGGTGCAGAATGGAAAGGAATAGGAATCAGTGCCAGTTTCCAGGGCGTAGGTAATTACAGTACGATGCTGATGACACCCAGTGTTTACAAACCTCTGATAGATAATACCACTATTTCCACTCATTATTATGAAAACAGGTGGACACCGGAAACAGCAGGCACAGCAAAATATCCGAGATTGACAACATTGGCTAACGAAAACAATTACCGGAATAATACGGTCTGGTTGGCTGATGCCTCTTATCTGAAACTACGCAACTGCGAGGTTTATTATAAATTCCCCGAACAAGTTATATCAGGAATAAACATAAACAATGCCCGTCTTTATGTCAGAGGTGTAGATTTATTGACTTTTGATAAAATAAAAATTGCTGATCCCGAATCTACCGGAATTGCTTTCCCCCTGACAAGATCAGTACATGTTGGGCTTGCCATAGGTTTTTAATGATAACATATTAATAAGATAAGAACATGAAATCGAAATTTATATATTATATAATTGCAACCGCTTTATTTTTGTTCTTTTCCTGTGAGGACGAGATGAACTACACGGAAACGACAACTAATAGCAAGGAAGAAGTGTTTTCCAGTTTTTCCAGAACGGCCAATTTTGTGACGGATATTTATGGAAGACTGGATTATGATTACGGAAACTATGGTGGCGCAATGTTGGCATCCGCATCCGATGAAGCGGATTATGCATGGTCAAACTCATCCATCCACGATTTTTATAATGGGTCATGGAGCCCCATTAACCCCAAAGCAGGTGTTTGGTATGACAGCTATGCCGGCATACGTGCGGCAAATTTCTATCTGGAAGCATCAGAGGGACAAACATTCGATGGCAACAAATATGATCAGGACTATGAGGAACAGTTTGTCCGCTTTCAGCGCTATCAATATGAAGTTCGTTTTTTACGGGCATATTTTTATTTCAATCTGGTAAGGCAATATGGAGATGTTCCTTTAGTGACAACTGTTTTGACATCAGCCGAAGCAAACAGTGTTACACGTACTCCCGCCGGGCAGATATTTGATTTTATTATTGATGAATGTGATGCTATTGTAAATCATTTGCCTGTCAGATATACCAATCTGGCTGACAGGGCCAACAATGAAACCGGTCGTGTAGGGCGCATTGCCGTGGTTGCCTTAAAAGCAAAAGCTTTACTTTATAGGGCAAGCCCACTGTTTAATACGAATAATGATAATAGTTTATGGAGAGATGCGGCTTTAGCCAGTAAAGCGGTTATTGATAGCTGTGCAGTACATGGTATTTCACTCGGGGCTTATACGGATCTATGGGGCACAGAAAGCTATGTGGCAGGAGAAGGTATTTTTATGAGGCGAATCGGAGATTTGAATTATTTGGAAGCATATAACTATCCAATAGGTGTTGAAGGCGGTGGTTCCGGAAATTGTCCTACGCAAACCCTTGTAGACGCTTATGAAATGAAAGAAACCGGATTGTTATGGAACGAACCCGGCAGTGGATATAGCGACAGTGACCCATATACCGGACGAGATCCCCGTTTTGCTATGACCATTGTTAAAAATGGAGACGAGAAATGGCCTATTTACAATGAAAATCCTATTGAAACATTTGTAGGAGGCAGAAATGCTTCTCCTTTGGCCGGAGCTACTACTACAGGATACTATCTCCGTAAATATCTTGATCCGTCGGTTGATCTCCGCGTCGGAAATACGAATTCGAAAAGGCACTCCTGGATTATTTTCCGGTTAGGAGAATTTTATCTGAACTATGCAGAAGCATTATTCAATTATCTCGGATCTCCGGATGCTACAGATGATACTTTTACCCTATCAGCCGTAGATGCGGTAAATGTAGTAAGAAACCGACCTGGTGTTGGAATGCCTCCTTTTGCTACAGGAATGGCGAATGAAGCTTTCCTGAAAAAATATAAAAACGAACGAATGGTAGAATTAGCCTTCGAGGGGCATCGTTTTTGGGATGTAAGACGTTGGAAAGATGGTGAAGCCTTAAGGTCTATCACACGTATGGAAATAACAAGAAATCCCAACGGAACATACGATTACAACCGTGTAACTAAACAAAGGAGTTGGGATGATAAAATGTATTTCTTCCCGATTCCGGATAGTGAACGTAGAATTAATTCTAATCTGTACCAAAACGAAGGTTGGTAATACATTAGTGTATAAAACAAACATTTCAAAATTCAAATTAATATGAAGATAAAATCATATATCAGTTATTGTTTAGGAGCAATACTATGTCTATCTTCCATAACAGGCTGTAGTGGAGATTACAACTCTTTTGTCGACTCCGACCAGAAGATAACGGGAAAGCCGTCATCTGTTTCAAATATAACATCAGACGAATTGCCGGGACAGATTAAATTAAACTGGGATATTCCGGCCGATTCGAACTTCTATTTTCTGAAGATAACCTATTTTGATCATTTGACACAAACAGAAAAAACGAAAGTTGCGTCTGTGTACACCAATGAACTTATTATCGATAATACAAGGGCTAAATTTGGAAATTATCAATTCACTTTCCAGACTTTTAACAGCAATAATGAGGGAGGTGATATTACATCGTTAAGTGCAAAATCCGGTATAGCTCCAACAATTGAAACTATAACTTCCAGTAAGTTGAAATTGGACAACAACCAGTTCAGTACCGATAATCAGGAACCAAGTGAGGGTCCCATCAGCAATCTTAACGATGGAAATCCAAATACGTTTTTCCATACACGATGGTCTTCCCCACAGATACCACTTCCACAGTATATACAAATTGACTTATATGAGCCGCTTACCAATTTTTCGTTCTCGTATCAGAACAGAAACGGAGCACAGGTTGGCCCCGAACATCTGAAAGTATTGATAAGCAACGACGGCACTGACTGGACTGAGATAGCCGAATTCACATCGGGTTTACCATCTGCTTCGCAGGCAATCTATAATTCTCCTGTGATCAGGAATTCTACTTCGTTTATATATGTCCGTTTCTTAGTAACAAAAACATACGGTGATAGAAATTACTTTAACTTAGCAGAATTCATGTTATACGATGTACAGATCGATATTTATGATCCGGAATCTGATTAACTCAAACCATAGTATTATCAGTCGAGAAACCAATATGGTTTTTCGACTGATATTGTTAAATATTTAAATGAAATAATTGAATGAAAAAATATCTTGCCCATCTATTTATCCTATCCTGCATTTTTATTTATAGTTGCGGACAGCAGAACAAATTCTCACAACTGGAAAATAAGGTACCGGAGAGATGGATTATCCCGGGAGAGAAATGGTTCGATACCGATGGAGACATCATCAATGCCCACGGAGGGGGTATTCTCTATCACGAAGGTAAATACTACTGGTTCGGCGAACATAAAGGCGAACGGTCCAACGCTGCATTGGTGGGGATAACCTGTTACTCGTCATCCGATTTGTATACATGGAAAAATGAGGGAATAGCCCTGCCAGTGAGTGAAGATCCGGAAAGCCCGATAGTAAGAGGCAGTACCATCGAGCGCCCTAAAGTGATCTATAATGCCAAAACCGGAAAATTCGTGATGTATTTCCATCTTGAACTCAAGGGCAAAGGCTATGATGCTGCTCATGCAGCAGTAGCGGTCAGCGATCATGTGACGGGTCCTTACAAGCTGGTGAAAAACGGTCGGGTAAATGCAGGGAAATGGCCGATGAATATGATGGAAACGGAACGGAACTCACCGGTGAAATCAACCGATTTTAAAGAGTGGTGGACACCCGAATGGATGGCAGCCATAAAAGGCGGCCTGTTCGTTCGCCGTGATTTCGAGGGCGGACAAATGTCCCGCGATATGACCCTGTTTGTGGACGACGATAACAAAGCCTACCATATCTATTCGTCTGAAGACAACCTTACATTACACATAGCAGAATTAACCGACGATTATCTGGATTATACCGGAAAATATATCCGCGTAGAACCGGGAGGGCACAACGAAGCGCCGGCTATCTTCAAGAAAGACGGATGCTATTTCATGATCACTTCCGGTTGTACAGGGTGGGATCCTAATGCTGCCCGTTTGCTGACAGCCGACCATATTATGGGGCAATGGACATTACATCCAAATCCCTGCAAGGGAGAAGATGCGCAGCTTACATTCCATTCACAAAGCACCTTCATTCTTCCCGTACAGGGAAAAGAGAATGCCTTTATATTTATGGCAGACCGCTGGAGACCTCAGAACCCTATCGACGGCAGGTATATATGGCTCCCTATTCTTTTCGAGAACGGATTACCGGTGCTGAAATGGTTTGATAAATGGGATCTGGGCATCTTTGATAAGATAAATGCAGATACTTCTGTTCCCAAAGAGGTAGAAGGTTATAAACTTGTGTGGAATGATGAATTTGATAACCCGGGCGCTCCCGACAGGGAAGTGTGGTCTTTTGAGGAAGGCTTTGCCCGTAACCATGAGTTGCAGTGGTATCAGGAAGAAAATGCAGAATGCCGTGATGGCCTTTTGGTGATCTCGGCACGCAGGGAAAAAAGAGAGAACCCGCTATATGAACGAGGCAGTAATGACTGGCGCCGGAGCAGGGAATATATCGAATATACTTCCTCCTCAATAAAAACAGAAGGAAGGAAAGAGTTTCAGTACGGCCGTTTCGAAATACGGGCGAAGATACCCACTGCAAGTGGGTCCTGGCCAGCCATCTGGACGCTGGGAACAGAGATGGAATGGCCATCCAACGGTGAGATTGATATCATGGAGTATTACCGCATAGATGGTGTTCCGCATATCCTTGCAAACGTAGCCTGGGGTACTGAAGAACGATGGAATGCCAAATGGAACACCTCGGCAATCCCGTTCACGCATTTTACCGACAGAGATCCGCATTGGGCGGATAAATTTCATATCTGGAGAATGGATTGGGACGAAGAAGCCATTCGGCTCTATCTGGATGATGAGTTGCTGAACGAAACACTTCTGTCGGAAACCGTCAATGGTTCATTGGGAGAGTTCAGAAATCCGTTCAAACAGCCCCATTATCTGTTATTAAACCTGGCTATAGGCGGACAACACGGCGGGACACCCGATGATCCGGCATTCCCCCTGAATTATGAGATAGATTATGTACGCGTGTATCAAAAGACTCAATAAAAGGATATACCTTTGAGCATGATAAGTCTATGGGAACATTTATCGATAAAAAATATACAATTTCAAAAAATAATCGCATGCGAAAAAAAACTCTGTCAATCGTTATTTTACTGGTTATGTGCATTGCCCCGTCTCTCCGGGCACAGGTATCTTTCGGGTCGCCTGAAAAGATCAATGGCAACTGGAAATTTGTCCTGAACGATATGCAGGACGGACAATCGGTCACGCTGGACGACACAAGGTGGCAACAGATATCATTACCCCATGACTGGAGCGTAAAAGGCCAGTTAAGTCCTACGCTTGCCAGTTGCACGGGATACCTTCCGGGAGGCATTGGATGGTACCGTAAAACAATCGATATTCCAGCCGACAAACAGGGGCAGAAAGTATATCTCTATTTCGAAGGAGTTTATAACCGCAGCGAAGTATTTCTGAACGGACAATCGCTTGGCAAGCGCCCTAACGGGTATATCTCGTTCATGTATGATGCGACACCCTATATTCAATACGGACAAGAGAATGTGATTGCCGTACGTGTAGATCACAGCCAGTATGCCGACTCGCGATGGTACACCGGTTCGGGGATTTACCGCGATGTATGGATGGTATATGCTAACCCTGTACATATTGCCCAGTGGGGTGTATACGCCTATCCTGAAGAAACAAAAAACGGCTATCAACTGAATGTGGAGGTCGAAATAAATAATGAAGAAGAGAGCAATGCCTCTTTGACAGTCGTGAATGAATTATACTCTGCAGAAGGAAAGCTAGTGACAAAAGACTCGAAGAAGCTCATAGCAAAGCCTGGTAATGGAAATAAACTGACCACTTCATTAAAAGTAAACAAACCTGCGCTCTGGTCATTATCCGATCCTGATTTGTATGAGTTGAAGACTACCGTGCTGAAAGGAGGGATTGAAACTGACCAGACCACAACCCGCACAGGATTCCGTACCTACACCTTCGATCCCAATAAAGGATTCGCTTTGAACGGGGAGTGGATGAAAGTGAAAGGGGTATGCATACACCACGATGCAGGCGTACTGGGTGCAGCCGTTCCCCGTGAGGTGTGGAAAAGACGTTTACAGACCCTGAAGGAGATAGGCGTGAATGCGATCCGTACGAGCCACAATCCGCAGGCCACCGATCTGTACGAACTCTGTGATGAAATGGGGATATTGGTACTTAATGAGATGTATGACGAGTGGGTATTTCCTAAACGCAAATGGATAGAAGGCTGGAATGTGGGCACTCCCGGCTTTCAGGGTTCTTATGACATATTCAAGGAATGGGGGGAGATAGATCTGGCCGATCTGGTGCGGCGCGACCGGAATCATATCTCTGTTTTTGCATGGAGCATCGGCAACGAGGTAGACTATCCCAATGATCCCTATTCGCATCCGGTTCTCGGAGGAGAGAAAGCAGGATTTACACAGGCCTCTTATGGCGGATATAATCCCGATGCACCCGATGCAATGGAGTTGGGTGATATTGCAAAGCGTCTGGCGAAAGTGGTAAAAGAATATGACCGGGCACGTCCCGTGACCGCGGGATTAGCCGGAGTGGCCATGTCGAACGAGACTGAATACCCGGCAGCATTAGATATAGCAGGATATAACTATACCGAAGACAAATATGACAGCGACCATCAAAAGTATCCCGACCGGGTGATTTACGGAAGTGAAAACCGGCACGATATGGCTGCATGGAAAGCTACACGCGACAGGGAGCATATTTTCGGCCAGTTCCTCTGGACCGGGATCGATTATCTCGGGGAGTCGGGCAGATGGCCTTCAAGAGGATTCTATTCAGGTCTTCTCGACTTTGGAGGATTCATCAAGCCGAGAGGATATTTCCGTCAGTCGTTATGGTCTGACAAACCGATGGCCTATCTGGGAACTTATCCCACACCAGGTGGAAATCATGGGAGGGAGAGGGCTCCGTCGATGGATGCATGGTCTGTCTGGAACTACAGTGAAGGGCAATTGATCCGGGTGGTATGCTATACCAATGCTGCCAAAGCCAAATTGTTGCTGAACGGGACAGAGGTCGGCGAGACAAAAGAGTATGACGACAATACCGGTATTATATTCTGGGATATTCCCTACAAAGCCGGAAAATTGGAAGTAGTAGGTATGGATAAGGATAACAACCCTGTTTCCGGTTATAGCATACAATCATCGAAGCGTCCCCATGCCTTACGGATCGTCCAGACTGGCAAACAGATAAAAAAAGAGAAAGGATTGTCCCATATCGTGGTACAGGTAGTGGATGAGGATGGCGTTCCGGTGATGCTGTCGGACGACGAGGTTACCTGCCGGATAAGCGGTCCTGCCAAACTCCTCGGTCTGGAGGCGAGCAATAATTCCGATATGAGCGATTATACCGATAACAGGCATCGCGTGTTCCACGGACGTATACTGGCTTATGTGCAGGCAACCGGTGAGCAGGGCGAAATAAAGATAGACTTTACCTCACCCTGGCTGGAACCGGCGGGAATTACGTTGAACGCTGAATAGCCGGTATCTTCTTACCGAAAAAGGGTATGGCATATAAGCACATGATAAAATTATTCTGTATCTTGTGCCTTGATTCTTGGCTCTTTTGTTTAAAATTGATCGTATGAACAGGATAATTATTTGGGGGATCGTATATTTGATAGTATCGACGAATGCCTTTACCCGTAATAGTACACGGGTGGATGAAAATAACGGTCAATCACCGGGTATTCCCGTGAATACCATAACCGAAAAAGGGGCCTGGTGCTGGTTTGCCGATCCACGTGCTGTTTATTATGAAAACCAAAGTGGTACGATTAGAAGCACCTATATCGGTTATATTGATGTACATGGCAATATCAAGGCTACGCAAATCGATCATCTTACCAACAAAACCAGTGAGGTTTTGATCCGCTCGTGGTTCCAACCCGATGATCATAATAATCCCACATTCATTGTGCTGCCCGACGAACGGGTCATGATTTTCTACTCACGTCATACCGATGAGTCTTGTTTTTACTATCGCGTCTCCCGGAAACCGGGTGATATCTCTACATTGGGCAAGGAAATACGCTTGGAAACAGCTGATAACACCACCTACCCCTCTCCTTTCATCCTATCCGATGATCCTGACCATATCTATCTCTGCTGGCGTGGAATAGGATGGCATCCCACCATTGCCAGACTCACTATGCCCGACAAGGAGGATAAAGTTCGCTTTGACTGGGGCCCTTATCAGATCCTGCAATCACAGGAAGGCGGAAGAGGAGTAAGGCCTTATGCAAAATACATGTCGAATGGAAAAGACAAAATATATCTGGCCTACACTACAACCCATCCTGACAATCAAAGCGTCAATTATATCTACTTCAATTATATCGATATCAACACCTATGAACTGAAAGATATCAAAGGCCAAAAATTAGCGGAGGTAGGAAGTGGAATTTTACACAATGTGGAAGCTACTGCAGATTACAGAAAAAGCTATCCCGATGCGGTTGCTGAAGACTCTCCTTACCGCAACTGGTTGTGGGAAATTTCAGTAACGGATGAAGAGAAACCGGTGATCGCCGTGGTGAGGATAAGTGAGGATAAGAATTCTCATGAATATTACCATGTAAGGTGGACAGGCACAGAGTGGCGTAAAACATTTCTGTCGCATGCGGGAGGCCATTTTCACCAGACTCCCGATTTAGAGAAATGTTACAGCGGCGGTATGGCTATCGATAAAGCCGATCCGTCAATTATCTACGGCTCAGTACCGGTGAAAGGGAAGTACGGGCTTGTATATGAACTCAAGAAGTTCACCGTTACATCCGAAGGGACGCTGGCATTCACGGAGCAGTTGACATACGATTCTCCCAAAAACAATATCCGTCCCTTTGTCATAACCAATGAAGGAAAGAATCCGCAAATGGTGTGGATGTATGGCGATTATTATGACTGGATTGTAAGTTCCGCGCGGCCAGGTTATCCCACCGCCATACGTACCAATATGGATATTCCTTCAGGTGAAATCAATCCTGATAAAGGTCTTCTGTATCAACATCCGGAAAGCATTGTTTCTCCGGGCGATTTAAAAGTTATCGACATACCTAAATCGGATAAGTTTACCATTATTGCTACGGTTGCTGTCGATCATGATGCATATTACGGCGAGATTTTAAAAACCGATGCTTTCGCATATGGCCTTAAAGAGGGTAAACAGTCAAAACCCTATATAAAAATGGGAAATAGTGAAATAATCAGCAGCAATATATTGGCTAATTCCGACGCATGGAAAATGCAAAACAGGGGAACAGGAGGACATTGGTACGCTCCTGTGAAACCGGAATCATTTCAATTGGCCATCACCTACGAAGATGGTGTCTTAAGAACTTATATCGACGGGCTTATTGATCAACATGCCGAAATAAAGGAATTATCCCTTTCAGAAGTGGTCTCCGGCGGATTTAAAGGCGTTATACAGAACATCCGGATTTATAACAGGTCGTTGTCTCAGGATGAAATAAACATGATAACTATTATCTCTCCCTGATCACATCTTAATAATCAGTCCGATTGTTGGAAGAATTGTACCGCTACTGTTCTCGAGCACTCTCAGTCCCTGTTTGGAAAAGTCCCCTCCCGGATCGGAAATTATGTCTCCGTTTTGATTCCTATTTGTATATATCGGAGGTCTCTGACTTTTGAAGTTGTAAACATTCTGAATGTCAACATAGAGGTTGAGCAGCCATCTATTAAAATAGAACTCCTTGTCAACCCGGACATCGAGTTGATGCGAATCGCTCAGCCTTAGCGTATTGAAGCGGGAGTAGTCAATATAAGCCTGGTTTGTCACCTCCCACGCTTCCCTATCCGATGAGAGCGATTCATCAATAGGGGAATAGGGGGCTCCTCCCGCATATCTCCATCTGGCCGCAATGTTCCAATTATTTGCGATACAATATCCCGCGATAAGATTGAGCAGGTGCCTGGTATCCCATGAAGAGGGACGATAAACCAGGTTATTATCGGTAAATTCACTCCTGAACCATGTATAGGTAGAGGTAAGATTGAGATTTTCCCATTCTGTGATTTTATACATGATCTCTATACCGTAAGCTCTTCCCTTGCCCGCGGAAATAATCTCCTCGTCGCCTACCTGTCCGTAATCGGTGCCTTTGCTGGCGATGCTCAAACCGTCTACAAGCGAGAGCGGGTATTTGTCATAATGCTTATAGAATCCTTCCATTGTCAATCGCATATTTTCATGCGGACGATGTTCGAAACCCACCACCAGTTGATCGGAGACTATATATTTTAAATTTTCATTGCGGTTTACAAATTTACCTTCTCCATCTTTGAATCCCATTGTCGTATAGGCCGGTTGGGCAGTATAGCGTCCGAGATTTGCATTGATACTCCAGCGTACCGACAAGGAATAGGAGGCAGACAATCTCGGAGAAAGTTGATTCAACGGATTCCGCATATTCTCATTGAAATTATTTCCTACCGCATTAAGTCCAAAGGAGAGTTTCAGGCGGTTGTCCATATACTCGTCAGACACCTGCGCAAACACTTGATAACCAAAAAGGTTTAGTTCTGTGTTATACCGAAGATCAGTTACGCTACCGTTTCTGTATAAACGTCTGTAAGTGTCATTTACATAGCGAGAGTAGCGTAATCCTCCTCCTACTTTAAGTTGTACCGGCAGGGATCGGAAATCACGTTCAAAACGAAGTTTATTTTCAGCTTCGTCCGAGAGGTAGTCTGATGTCTTTTGTTTTGATTCATTGTTGTCTTCAAACTTGTAATTCTTATTGCGAAGCATATTCCTGCTGAGTACCCATGTGTCGAGATGGTTATCACTAAAACGTTTATAGACCGCACCTACCGTGTAATTCCATTGTTCATAGATTGGCAGGTAGTTGAGAATATACTTTTGGCTTTCGGTGCCGGTTGTTTGAAGCTCTTTGTTCAATGTCATATGATCAATCGCTCCGATTCCGATAAACGTAATTTCGTTTTTCCTGTTGATGTCATATTTATATTTTACCTGAAAATCATTATAGGTAGGCAAGAATGGCAATTTAAGTGCCTTGAATAGTAATTGCAGGTAAGACTGCCGTGCCGACACGATGAAGGTGGCATTGTCCCCGGCAGGACCATCGATTGTCAATGCTGCATCAGAAGCACCAACCGATAGCTTTGTATGAATACGATCCTTGCTACCCTCTTTTTGTCGTATCTCCATCACTGAGCTCAAAGCGTTGGTACGGTTAGCAGGAAAGGCCCCGGTATAAAAATCTATTTCACGTACAAAATCGGGATTTATCACTCCGATAGCTCCCCCTGATGATCCTTGTGTGGCAAAGTGGTTGATTACCGGGATTTCAATTCCGTCGAGATAAAAGACATTCTCGGAAGGTCCCCCGCCGCGTACAATAAGATCGTTCCTGTTAGGATCCATGGCTCCGACTCCGGGCAGTGTTTGTAATACCTTAGACACATCACGGTTAACCCCGGCACTTTTTTCTATCTGCTGCACATTCACAAAAAAAGAGGAGACTGGACTTTCAATACGGCGCGTCTCAAAATTGGGGCGTACGACCACTTCTTTTAATGCAATTTCGTCTTCAGCCAGCGCTATATCGATGAACGCCGTTTGGTTTCCCTGTACCTGAATTTCAGGGGAAACTACACTTTTGAAACCGACTGAGCTCACGATAAGCCTGAAGAATCCGGGATTTACCTCCTGAAGGGAGAAGACTCCCGTACTATCGGATACTGTCCCACGGTCATTCCCCTGTATCAGTATTGTCGCATACTCAATAGGTTCATTGGTAGTACCATGATATACCCGTCCGGTAATCGTGCCTTTTTGTGCAGATACATTGCATACTGCCAAAAGGAAAAAGAGAATTCCTGTCAATCTATACATTTTGCTGGGATTTATCTTACTGCTACCATTTGTTCGAACTAGAGAACAAAATACAACCTTACTTTGTTTGAAAATTGAAATTCTTTCTCTTTTAATCACTCTTCGAGGAGTTGCTTTTTTAACATCAAAACACGGCAAGGATACTATTAGTATTGCAGAATGAATAAAAATCGGCTATTTTTACCGAATATTTTTATGTATCTTTGTTTTAGAGGATGGAGAACAGGAGCTAGCATACGCAAAATGGTTTGTGACAGCCATAAACCGAAATCTATTGTCTTCACTGAATACTATAAACCTTTCAATTGTAAATATGAAAAATTTAATCGGATTAGTGCTTGTAACATTGTGCCTATGCGCTTGTAACAACAATCAAATTTCGAAAAACGAAAGAGAGGTCTATTTGTTCTCTTATTTTAAAGGGAATGGAGACGGATTGCATTTGGCTTACAGTGAGGATGGGCTTAAATGGGAAGCTTTATTTGACGACTCTGTTTTACTGAAACCCGAAATAGGAAAAGATAAACTGATGCGTGATCCAAGTATCGTCCAGGATGAATCGGGGACTTTCCACATGGTGTGGACCACTGGATGGTGGGATCAGGGAATTGGTTATGCCTCATCCCAGGATCTTATACATTGGTCTGAACAACAAAATATCCCGGTGATGGGAAAATTTGAAGGGACAAGGAACAGTTGGGCACCTGAGCTTTTTTACGATAGGAAAGAAAAAACATTCTATATCTTCTGGGCATCCACCATCCCCGGAGCCTTTCCCGAACTACCAACCTCCGAAAGTGAGAAAGGCCTTAACCACCGGCAGTACTATATAACTACCAAAGATTTCAAAACATTCAGTGAAACCAGACTCTTTTTTGAACCTGGCTTTAGTGTGATAGACGGAGCCATATTGGAAAAGGATGATCTGTACTATCTGTTTGTAAAAAATGAGAATTCGGCTCCTGCCGAAAAAAACATCCGGGTGACTTCTCATACAAAACCGTATGGTTTTCCCACTGAAGTATCTGAACCCATTACCGGTGATTATTGGGCGGAAGGGCCTGCACCTCTTCTGGTAGGGGATTATGTGTATGTCTACTTCGATAAATATACGCAAGGAAAATATGGAGCTGTACGTTCAAAAGATATGCAGCATTGGGAAGATGTATCCGTTTCTATCTCCTTTCCTGACGGAATAAGGCATGGAACGGCGTTCAGAGTGTCAGAGAGTGTACTTGTCAAGCTGAAAAACAGGTTCTCAAAATAAAATAATCGTATGAAGACAATTTCTTATATAGCCTTATGCTTTGCCTTGTCCTCTACAATCGTACTACCGTCATATGCACAGACAAAAGCGGATGAAGAAGCAATAAGGGCTGTAGCCGACAATATCCTGGCGCAACCCGTAACCCAATTTGTGGGAGTGGATGACGGTACCGTATATCATAGTACAGTGGAGATACCCAAGGGGAAAGATGTACGTTTCAAAAGTCCGCTCACCGAATGGCATTATTCAAACGGTGTGCTGGATATGGTTTAATAATACGCAATGAATCTGAAGAGCTCTGAGGGGAATAGAAAACTTTGAGATCAGGCATTCCAAAATTGTTAGGATAATGATACAAAAAGCAGTAGTCATAGGGATATTACTCCCGCTTTTATTGATGGGGTGCTCTTCCTCTGTAGGATCCGCATATGACACTGATTGGCCTGAGATAACCAACGAGTGTAAACCCTGGACACGTTGGTGGTGGATGGGAAACGATGTGGACTCTGTAACCCTTGCATACAATCTGGAAGCGTTAAGTAAAGCCGGTATCGGAGGTGTGGAAATTACCCCTATCTACGGTATAAAAGGCCGTGAAGCCTATTATCTGGACTACCTCTCACCTGAATGGATGAGTATACTCGATTTTACTATCTCCGAAGCTACCCGTTTGGGAATGGGTGTAGATATGAATAACGGTACAGGATGGCCTTTTGGTGGTCCCGAGGTGAGCCTGGAAGATGCCGCAACTATGGCTATATTTGAAGAATACCGGCTCAAAGGAGGGCAACCACTCAATGAACCGGTCATGGTGCGGGACAAAAGGCAAAAAGCGTTTGCCCGGTTAGATAAACTTATTGCATACTCGCCGGATGGGGAGAAAGTGGATATCACGGATAAAGTATCGGCGGAAGGGAAGCTTGACTGGCTTGCTCCGCAGGGAAAAGATTATAAACTGATTGCCCTGTTTTTAGGAAAGACACGGCAACAGGTAAAGAGAGCTGCTCCGGGAGGAGAGGGTTATGTCATCAACCACTTCGATAAAAGGGCGGTTATGCGTTATCTCGGAAAATTCGATACTGCTTTTGCCGAAAACAATACCCCTTTCCCCAATACCTTCTTCAACGATTCGTATGAAGTGTACGGCGCAGACTGGACACCGGAACTGTTGGACGAATTTGAAAAAAGGAGAGGATACGAACTGCAGGATTATTTCCCTGAACTTCTGGCGAACGGAGCGACGGATATCTCCGCACGAGTCATTACTGATTACAGGGAAACCATCGGAGAATTGCTGAAAGAGAATTTCACGCTGACATGGACGGAATGGGCCCACGCACATGGAGTAAAAACAAGGAATCAGGCACACGGATCACCGGCAAACCTGCTGGATCTTTATGCATCTGTAGATATACCCGAATGCGAATCGTTCGGTATCACCAATTTCGATATCCCCTATTTGAGGAAAGATTCCATCCGTAAAGAGAACGATAGTGACCCGACTATCCTCAAATATGCTTCGTCTGCAGCCCATGTGGCAGGAAAGCCCTATACCTCTTCCGAAACATTCACCTGGCTGACCGAACATTTCAGGACTTCCCTCTCCCAATGTAAACCGGAGATCGATCAGATGTTTACCTCAGGGGTAAACCGTGTCTATTTCCACGGCTCCACCTATTCCCCTAAGGATGCCGCATGGCCGGGTTGGAAATTCTATGCATCGGTGGATATGTCGCCCACCAATACCATCTGGAAAGATGCTCCCGCTTTTTTCAATTATATAGCACGGATACAATCATTCCTCCAAATCGGAAAGCCTGATAACGATTTTCTGCTGTATCTCCCTATCTATGATATCTGGGAAGCGCAACGCGATCACTATTTCACCACATTCGCCATTCACGGTATGCGGGAGAGACTGCCTGATTTTTGCGATGCAGTGGAAGAGATCATGGAATGTGGTTACGATCTTGATTATATCTCCGACCATTTCATCGGGACAACCTCCGTTGAAAACGGATTGCTGAAGACAGAAGGAGGAACAACATACAAAGCCCTGATATTGCCGGCTGTAAAATATATCCCTGCTGAAACAATGGAACAGATAAAAAAACTGACAGAACAAGGGGCAACCGTGATCTTCGCAGAACATTATCCTTCCGATGTCCCGGGACTGTCGCAGCTGAAGGAAAGGAGAGAGCGGTTCAATACCTCGCTGTCCCAATTTCCACAGGTTAGGGCCTTCGAGAACATGTCTGTCCGTCCATTGGGTAAAGGAACCGTTATTACCGGAACCGATTACCGGGAAATGGTTGCAAAATGGAAAGAAAACGAAGAAACTTTTGTATCGGAACAAGGCGGACAACTGATCCGGCGCTCGCATGAAAACGGACATATCTACTTTTTCTCCATGTTAAACAATAACACCGTCGACGAATGGATAACACTGGGAGTAAAGGCAGGAAGCGCTATATTCTTTGATCCGATGACCGGGAGAAAGGGACAGGCCACCATACGACAAAATAATGGCAGAACACAGATGTACATGCAGCTCAAACCCGGGGAATCCATTATCCTGAAAACATTTTCCGGGAAGAACACCGCCACCGGGGAATGGCCATACTATCAACCCACGGGAAAACAGATTGAGCTCAACAATGGCTGGGAGTTAAGTTTCGAAGAGAGTGAACCGCCAGTGACCGAACAGTTTCATCTCGATACGCTCATTTCATGGACGAATATTAATAATGACCTCCTGAAAAAGAATATGGGTACAGGAAACTATCGTTTGACATTCAATTTCACCAAAGAACCCGGACATGAATATCGTATTTCTCTGGGTGATGTGCGGGAAAGTGCCCGGCTAAGAGTGAACGGGAAAGACGCAGGTACATTATTTGCCGTACCGTTCGAGGCAATGATCGGTTCGTTCTTGCATGACGGGGAAAACACCATAGAGATCGGGGTGACGAATCTTCCGGCAAACCGAATCGCCGATTATGACCGCCGGGACGTGGATTGGCGTATTTTCCACGAGATCAATTTTGTAAGCATAACATATAAACCCACCCTGTTCGACCATTGGGATGTCGTTCCCTCAGGTTTGCTGGGTCCGGTAATCATTCAGGAACTTAGACTCAAATAAATTTTTATGATTAAAACTGTTTCCGGAGTATGAACAATTCTCATGCTTATTTCACAAAGAGAAATAGTATCCTTTCTGGAGTAACTGGTCGTATTTCTCCTTGTTGAATTTATAATAGAATGCTCCCCGTTTCGAGTTTGATTTATCCTTGTCCTGCTGTTTCTCAAGTATATCCATATCCAGAATCCTTTTACGAAAATTGCGTTTATCCAGTTTAGTCTGATAAATGGCTTCATACAAAGATTGCAATTGCGGCAAGGTGAATTTTTCGGGAAGCAGGTTAAAACCTAATGGCTTTGTAGCTGCTTTTCTTCTCAGTATTTCAATAGTATCGCTCAGCATTTGATTATGGTCGAAGATCAATTTACCTACTTTATCCAGCTCCTCCCAGCGGGCGTTATGTTTTTTACACAGTTCCTCATCGAATAATTCAAGGTTTATAAGGGCATAATAAGCGACAGAAATCACACGCTCACCTTCGTCACGATGGATACTTCCATATGTGCCCACCTGTTCCATATAAACATCCTTAATGCCGGTATATTCATATAGTACGCGCGAAACAGTATCCTCGAGATTTTCGTCAGAACGCAGGAATCCTCCCATCAGGGTATCCTGGTTTTTCAACGGCTCGAATTTTCGTTTCGAGATCAATAAATACAATTTCCCTTTTTTAAAGCCAAGTATTATACAATCGACTGATAGTAAAAACTTCTCTTGTTCTATATAAAACGGCGCCATTAAAAATATCTCTTTTTTATGTTTTGCGCAAAGGTACAATATATTTCACCAATCTCCTGTATCTGAATATATGTAATACCGTTGCATACGATTATCATGAAAAGATCATCCTGATATAATAATCTTAGTATGAGGCAAAAATGAATATTTTTGATTTTATGTTTTTAAACATATAATAATAAGTGTACATTATTACACTTATTATTAACTTTGTCACAATAAATCTATTTCATTAAGCGAGAGAAAATAATAGTAATTTATCATCATGAAGGAATTATTGACTGTATTATTAACGACTTGCCTGTTTCAGTACATCTCTGCCAATGATTTCATTATAGTGAGTCCGGATAAGAATCTGCAGGTTTCGGTTTTTCTGAAAGAAGGAACTTTGAATTACAACGTAAACTATAAAGGGAAAGTTATTCTGGAAGATTCTCCATTAGGAATGATCACCAATGTAAGTGATTTTAGTAAGGATCTGGCATTTGTAGAAAAAAGAGAACAGGTTGTTAATAAAACATACAGTGAGCCTAAGATTAAGAAAAGCCGTGTGGAATATCTGGCAAACGAGGTGGTCTGTACCTATCAGACACCGCAGGAAGAAAAGATTACCGTTACTTTTCGGGTCAGCAACAACGATATCGCGTTCAAATACGCATTAGCACAGAACGGTGAGACAGCCCGCTGCATCATTGAAAAAGAATTGACAGGATTCAAATTTCCGCAACAGACCACTACATTTCTCACACCTCAGGCAACACCCATGACCGGTTGGATGCGCACCAAACCGAGTTACGAAGAGGAGTATATACCCGATGAACCGGTCGGCACGCCTTCCAAATATGGTGTAGGATATACTTTTCCGGGATTGTTCCATGTGGGGGATAACGGTTGGGCGTTAATCTCAGAAACCGGTGTCGGCAGTCTGTACTGCGGATCAAAACTGAGTGAAGGAACAAAAGAGGGGCTTTACACCATCGCCTTTCCCGAAGAGGGGGAAAATAACGGTATCGGCAGTGCCAAACCGGCGATTTCATTGCCGGGTGAAACACCCTGGCGTACAATTACGGTGGGTGACAATTTGAAACCGATCGTTGAAACCACTATTGCGTTCGACGTAGTGGAACCATTGTATGAGCCTTCAAAAGAATACGGGTTTGGACGTTCTACATGGAGTTGGTTGCTTTGGCAGGACGGAAGTATCAACTACGAAGACCAGAAGACATTCATCGATCTCTCTTCTGAATTGGGGTATGAACTGGTACTGATAGATAACTGGTGGGATACCCGCATAGGTCGTGAAAAGATAGAAGAACTGGCGCAGTATGCTGCTTCTAAAAATGTAGGTATTTGCCTGTGGTATAACTCTAACGGATTCTGGAGCGATGCTCCACAAGGACCGAAAAACAGGATGAACACTTCCGTAGCCCGCAAGAAAGAGATGGCCTGGCTAAAAAGTATCGGTGTGAAAGGGATAAAGGTGGATTTCTTTGGCGGCGACAAGCAGGAAACCATGAAGTTATACGAAGATATCCTGTCGGATGCCAACGATTACGGTCTGGCGGTGATCTTCCACGGGTGTACATTACCGCGGGGATGGGAACGGATGTATCCAAACTTCGCAGGAAGTGAAGCAGTGCTAGCTTCCGAAAATCTGATCTTCACCCAACATGCCAATGATACCGAAGCCTATAACGCAACCTTGCATCCGTTTATCCGGAACAGTGTGGCGTCCATGGATTTCGGGCCGGTTTTACTGAACAAGCGTCACAACCGTAATAACGACGGAGGAACCGAACGAAGGACCACAGAAACTTTCCAGTTGGCCACAGCCATACTCTTTCAAACGCCCGTGCAGAATTTCGGCATTACCCCCAACAACCTGGTCGAATATCCCCCGTTCGTTATCGATTTTATGAAAGAGGTGCCCACCCTCTGGGATGAGACAGTGTTTATCGACGGTTATCCCGGGAAGTATGTAATACTGGCCCGTCGTTACGCCGAGCAGTGGTATGTGGCAGCCATCAATGCCGAAAAAGAAACAAAGAAACTGAAGGTGAAACTTCCGATGTTCTCTGACACGAAAGTGGATATATACTCTGACAGAGAAGACCGTTCTCCACAATTAAAACAGGTAAATATCAGGAAGGACGGTGAAATCACATTGGAAATACAATCCGGGAGTGGAATGATATTGAAAAATTAAAGAAGTATCCCCGATCCATGAAGCGCCAGTTATTATCTGTATGCCTGTTGCTCCCTCTCTCCTTCCATGCACAGCATTTACAATTGTCCGGAGACAATTGTAATATCTCTTATCTCACTATGGAAGATGGGCTATTGCATAATTATATAGATGATATCTACAAAGATAACAGAGGTTTTATCTGGTTCTCTACCGGCGGCGGATTGTCACGCTATGATGGTTTTTCTTTTACGAATTACCAGATGGAAACTTCTCCGGTTACACTGAAGGGGAATTCTGTACACAGGGTATACGAAGATAATTTCAACAGGTTGTGGATCGCATCTGACGGCGGATTGGATATTCTGGATCTTGA
This sequence comes from Proteiniphilum sp., assembly GCF_034331125.1. NCBI lineage: Bacteria > Pseudomonadati > Bacteroidota > Bacteroidia > Bacteroidales > Dysgonomonadaceae > Proteiniphilum > Proteiniphilum sp. The sequence continues at coordinate 9,453 of NZ_JAXQGC010000045.1, read as the reverse complement.
GAATTCAGAGTTGGTGAATTTGTTCGAAGAGATTGATCCTGAAATGACAGCATTTTTGAAAAATCCGGTAAAGAATATCATAAAAGACAATAAAGGAAATATCTGGCTGTTATCAGGATATATCTATAAAATACATCTCAATCAAAAGGGAGGGATAGCTGATATATTCAGGCTTCCTGAAAATCTGCAATCGGTACGCTATATAGCGATGAACGATGTGGACGGAGACGGTAATATCTGGGCGGGATATAACGATAACATATATAAACTATACACCCATAATAATCATAATTTGAGAGCGGTTCCCATATCAAAAAACCTGAAATTCAGAAGCAATAGTATCCTGACGAAATTTCTTCCTGACAAGAATGAAGTCTGGATCGGAACCGTACACGGTTTGTACAGATACTACAGGAATGAAGACGCTGTAAAGGTGTATGAGAATAATCCTTCGGATCCCACCTCCTTATCGCATAATTATATTTCTGATCTGGCATTAACCGAAACTAATCAGGTAATAATCGGAACATTAAAGGGAATAAACATCTATAGCCCTATGACAGACGGTTTTGAGCAGGTGTTCTCCGAAAGTTCCGGCAGCATAAACGGACTCAACAGTAATTTTATCAGTCGGATCTATTATGACGGGAGCAGCGTATGGTGCGGCACCGAGACAGGAGGTGTCAATAAGATCAATTCTAACACATTGGACATAAAAAGCTATTCCCATAGGAATAATGAAAGGGGAAGCATCTCACAAAATCCGGTCAATGTGATATTAGAAGACGAAAAACAGAACCTGTGGGTCGGTACTGTTGAAGGGGGATTGAATCTGAAAAAGGAGGGAGAGGAAACATTCTCTCATTTCACGGATTCTTCTTCTACCCGTCTTAGCCATAATTCCGTAAGTGCTTTAAGTATTGACAATAAGAACCGGCTATGGGTAGGTACCTGGGGATATGGTATTTCAGTTATTGATAAAGATAATCCGTTTAAACCCTCATCCATCTATATCAACTCCGGTAAATACCCCGAACTCCTGATCGACCTGATCGGCGGTCTTTTTTATGATGATATCAACAATGTCATGTGGATTGGCTCTAATCAGGGATTATATTTCTATGATCTGGATAATGACAATCTGATTATTCCGGCTCCCATTGATACTTTTGCCAATATCCAGGGTATTATCGGGATGGCAAAGGATGATAAAGGGGTTTTGTGGGTGGGAAGTCAGGAAGGTGTATATGCTGTTGACTTGAACAGTGGAAACCACGACCAATTCGGTTTTCACCATTACAGATATAAATTAGATGATCCGCAATCTTTCCTGGTAGAGAAAATTACATGCTTCTGCCTCGATTCAGACAATGTGCTTTGGCTTGGAAGCGACGGTTTCGGTTTTTATAAAAGGATAGAGAACCATGACGGGACTTATTCGTTTCAATCATACAATATCGCAGACGGATTGGCGAACAATAGTGTTAAAGGTATATTGGAAGACGATTTCGGGAATTTATGGATCAGTACCAGCCATGGACTCTCTTGTTTTAACAGGGAAGAGGAGAGTTTCATCAATTTTTTCAGGAATGACGGGATCGAAAATAATCAATTCTACTGGAATGCTTATCATAAAGCCAAAAACGGCACACTATATTTCGGGACTTTAAGCGGACTGATAGCACTCAACCCGGCACTGATGAATCCTGAACCGGTAAATTACAGGGTGACCTTAACTGATTTTTATCTGGAAAATGAAAAGATCTACCCGGGAAAGATCATTGAAAAAGATATTTCCTGCATAAATAAAATTACTTTGCATGAGAAGTATAAATCCTTTTCAATTGATTTTTCTGCCCTGAATTTTACCACCAGGCCCAATTTCGTATACGTATACCGGCTGGCCGGATATGAAGAGAAATGGATTGAATTGCCACAAAATATGCACTCCGCAAGATACATGAATCTGCCTCCGGGAAATTATACTTTCCAGGTAAAGTATGTACCGAAAAATCAAATCGACCTGGGAGAGATCACCGCATTGCAAATTTATATCAAACCTTATTTTTACAAAACAACATGGTTTGCACTGGTTGTCCTGATTTTGTTTATTTCTGCTTTCCTCCTATGGTACTTCCGCCATATAAGATCTTACGAAGAACAACAGAAAGTACTTGAGCAAATCGTGGATGAACGTACCAAAGAACTGGAAATGCAAAAAGAAACACTGGTGGAGCAGAAGAAAGAATTATCTCAACAAAACCTGATCCTGAGTCAGCAAAATGAAAAGATCACCCAACAAAAAAATCAATTGATAAAGATGTCACGGAAGGTACATAGGATGCATGTGGACAAACTGGAATTTTTCACCAATATTTCCCATGAATTCCGGACTCCGATCACGTTGATCATAGGGCCTGTCCAACGTGCCATACGATTGAGTTCCGATCCGCATGTGATTGAACAATTGAATTACGTGGAAAGAAATTCCAGATACCTGTTGAATCTTGTGAATCAGTTAATGGATTTTCAAAAAGTGGAATCGAAAAAGATTGAGATAACATTTGCTAAAGATAATTTTCTGCATTCCGTAGAGTCAATACTCTCCTCTTTTGAACCACAGGTACAAGATCGGGATATATCTCTGTTGAGACGGTTTTCACTGTCCGACCCGCTGTTTTTTTTCGACAGTGAGTCCCTGCATAAAATATTGATAAACCTGTTGTCGAATGCCATCAAATATACACCCAATGGAGGTAACATAACGGTCTATGTAAGGCCGGTCCATGACAGGAAAACGGACGAAGAAAAATTATACATTGCTGTAAAGGATTCAGGAGCAGGTATCCCGGAAGAAGATCTGGGAAAAATTTTCAAGCGCTTTTATCAATCCCGTCATCGCACCATATTTCCGGTATATGGGCAAAGTAGTACAGGGATCGGGTTATATCTGTGCAAACAGCTTATCCAACTCTTAGGGGGATCTATATGGGTTAAAAATAATAAAAAAGCGGGATGTACATTCCGGATCCTTCTCCCGCTATACAGATCAAACCCGCAATCGGGCGGGACAGACCATCAAATGGTCGATAAACGCAGTGATTCCGAAACAGGGCAATCGACAGAAAAACGGGAAAACAAACAGAAAGGGAGATTGACGTTTTTAGTGGTCGAAGACAATCACGATATGAGAAATTACATCTGTTCTATCCTTTCCTCCAGCTATAATACACTCAAAGCCACCCATGGCGTTGAAGCGCTTACAATACTCGACAGCCATCATGTCGATTTTATCATCAGCGATCTGATGATGCCGGAGATGGATGGCATAGAACTGTCGAAAAGGGTGAAAGAGAAGATGTCCACCTCACATATCCCCTTCCTGATGCTTACAGCCAAATCATCTGAAACAGCCCAGCTCGATAGCTACCGTGTGGGTGTGGATTCCTATATTATAAAACCATTCGATGAGGAGATGCTGATAACCCGTATCAGGAATATCCTGAAGGCACGGCAACGCTATCAGCAATTGTTCTCCGAAAAGATGAGTACTGATATTTTAGAGATGGATGAGGAGTCGCATGATAAAAAGTTTATGGATCGCGTATTAGAGGTGATGAAGGATAATTATCAGAATCCGGATTTCTCGGCAGGAGATTTTGTAAAAGCAATGGGAATGAGTAAATCTCTTCTCAATAACAAACTGAATGCACTAAGTGGCAGATCATCAGGGGAATTCATAAGGGTTTACAGACTCAATATAGCTTACAGCCAGATCCTCCATAATAAGAAAACAAAGAATAAAAACATTTCAGATATAGCTTATGATGTGGGATTCAACGATCCGAAATATTTTACCCGTTGCTTTTCCAGACATTTCAACATAACTCCAAGTAGATTAATCGATAATGATGAAGATAAACCGTAAAAAAACTGTTATTTCCTGTTTTAAGCTGAATTTCCTCTTTAAATGGTCATTTGTCCACCTTAGGAGATCACTGGCTTTTTATTTTTGTGATATCTATATACGATCTCACTTAGGATTAAGAATTATGCGATATAATAATTACTAATCAGATTGACAATATAGGTAATAAAATAATAAGTATTAACTTTACGCTTATTTGTCTGTTATCTGAAAAATGACTGTTGCCGTGTTCTGTAAACGAGACCTTTATGACTTATATCTTACATAAAATCAGATGAACATAAACAATAAAAAAGCAGAGACTCATGAAATCAAAAAGAACATTCCAAGTGGCACTACTACTGCTTATCGGTAGTATATCAATCTCGGCCCAGAACCGATTGATCATCGAGGCCGACCGTGAACAGAACACCATCAACCGGCATATCTACGGCCACTTTTCCGAACATCTGGGACGCTGTATCTACGGGGGATACTGGGTAGGCGAAGATTCCTCTATTCCAAACACCCGTGGTATCCGTGACGACGTGGTGCAGGCGTTGAAAGACATCAGCATCCCTAACTTGCGTTGGCCGGGAGGATGTTTTGCCGACGAGTACCACTGGATGGATGGCATCGGACCTCGCGAGGAGCGACCCAAGATGATTAACACCCACTGGGGAGGCGTTGTGGAAGATAACAGTTTCGGTACCCACGAGTTTCTCGACCTGTGCGAACAACTCGACGCAGAACCCTATATCAGCGGAAATGTAGGCAGCGGCACAGTAGAGGAGATGTCAAAATGGATCGAATACATCACTTTCGACGGTGAAAGCCCAATGGCTAATTTGCGGCGCAAGAACGGTCGTGAAGAACCCTGGAAAGTGAAATTCTGGGGTGTCGGGAACGAAAGCTGGGGCTGTGGTGGCAATATGACTCCCGACTACTATTCCGACCTGTATCGCCATTACGCCACCTATTGCCGCAATTACGGCGACAACCGTCTTTACCGGATTGCCTGCGGTGCTAACGGGGGTGATTATAACTGGACGGAGACTGTGATGAAGAACGCCGCCCGCCATATGCAGGGTTTATCTCTGCACTATTATACTGTGCCCAGGAATTGGGGTGATAAAGGTTCAGCAACCAATTTCGATGAAGAGGAATATTTCACTACTATCGAAAAAACACTGTTCATGGACGAGCTGATCACCAAACATTCGGCCATCATGGACCGTTACGACCCGCAAAAGAGAGTAGGAATGATTATTGATGAATGGGGCACATGGTATAATGTGGAGCCCGGTACTAACCCTGGTTTTCTCTATCAGCAGAACACCTTGCGCGATGCCATCGTAGCGGGTATCAACCTGAACATTTTCAACAACCACAGTGAGCGGGTACAGATGGCGAATCTGGCACAGACTGTGAACGTGTTGCAGGCTGTGATACTTACGGACGAGGAAAAGATGATACTTACTCCTACCTATTGGGTGTTCCATCTCTTTAAGGTGCATCAGGATGCCACGCGCCTGCCCATATCCTTTACCGGGAACAAATACCGTCAGGGAGACAAAGAGATAGACGCGGTAAGCGTTTCCGCTTCTAAAAATGCCGGGGGTAAAATTCATATCACGCTGGTAAATGCCGATCCTAACAATGAACAACGTATCTCAACACAGTTGGTTGGTGCATCGGCAAAGAAGGTAAGTGGTAAAATGCTTACCTCCGCAAAGATAAACGATTACAATTCTTTTGAGCAACCGTCTAAAGTAACGGTGAGTGACTTCAAAGGCGCTTCGCTCTCCAATAGCGGTCTTTCGGTGGTATTGCCGCCTAAATCGGTGGTATTGATCGAACTTCAATAAATTATGTAACTTGTGACTAAATCATTCGTCTGACAATGTTTTGTGACCCATTTCAACTCGCATTCTCTAAAAGAGTAGAACTCGCTTCGCTCAAACAGCTACTCTTTTAACGCTCATTGCGAGTTATGGGTACCCCATAAAACATCTAAAGGTCTCTGATTCAGTCATATACATTTCAAATTTACATACAAAATTTAAGTAAAGTAAATTAAAAAACAGCAATGAGCATACAAGAACTGAAGCAGCAGGTATTCCAGGCTAACCTGGATCTGGTAAAACACGGTCTGGTGATCTTTACCTGGGGAAATGTAAGCGGTATCGACCGGGAAAAAGGATGGGTGGTTATCAAACCCTCCGGGGTGTCGTACGACGACATGAAAGCCGAAGATATGGTAGTCGTGGATTTGGAGGGCAACATAGTGGAAGGGAAACTGAAACCTTCATCCGACACACCCACCCATGTGGAATTATACAAAGCATTCCCTTCCATAGGTGGAATTGTGCATACCCATTCAACCTATGCCACTGCGTGGGCACAGGCCGGATGTGACATCCCCAACATAGGTACCACCCATGCCGATTACTTCAGCGGGGATATACCCTGTACCCGCGATATGACTGAGCCCGAGGTGAAAGGCGAGTATGAAAAAGAGACCGGTGCCGTTATTATCGAGCGTTTCAGTGAACTCAACCCGGCCCATATCCCCGGCGTACTGGTGAAAAATCACGGGCCTTTCTCCTGGGGAAAGGATCCGCACGAGGCAGTTCATAATGCCGTCGTAATGGAACAGGTGGCAAAAATGGCCTTTATCGCCTATCAGGTCAACCCCACCCTCACCATGAACGAATTGCTGATTCAAAAGCATTTCTTCAGGAAACACGGACCCGGAGCATATTACGGACAGAAATAATATTTCAGATTCAAAATTCAAGATTTCATAACTCTTAATTTTTAATTCTTAACTTTTAATTTTTAATTCATAACTCATAAACGTTCAATATTATGCAATTCAAAGATCAGGAAGTATGGTTTGTCACAGGAGCGCAACTCCTGTACGGGGGCGACGCGGTGGTAACCGTAAATGCCCATTCGGAAAAAATGGTCAAAGGGCTGAATGACGCGGGACTACTCCCCGCAAAGGTGGTTTATAAAGGGACTGCCAACTCATCACCCGAAGTGGAGAAAGTGTTCAAGGAAGCCAATACGGACCCAACATGTATCGGGGTGATCACCTGGATGCACACTTTTTCTCCTGCCAAGATGTGGATCAGGGGTTTACAAAACTTCAGGAAACCGTTAATGCATCTGCATACCCAGTTTAACAAGGAGATACCCTGGAATGAGATCGACATGGATTTCATGAACCTGAACCAGTCAGCACACGGCGACCGTGAATTTGGACATATTACAAGCCGTTTGCGAATGCCCCGCAAAGTCGTGGTCGGCTATTGGAAAGATGAAGAAACACTGCGGAAAATCGCGTCATGGATGCGGGTTTGTGCCGGTTGGGCTGACGCTCAGGGGATGTTGATCATCCGCTTTGGAGATAATATGAACAATGTGGCTGTAACGGACGGAGACAAGGTGGAAGCGGAGATACGTCTGGGATACCATGTCGACAATGCACCTATCGCGACCTTGGTTCCGTATGTGGAAGCAGTTACGGAAGCCGAAATCGATGCTCTAGTTTCCGAATACGAACAACTATACGACTTTGCCGAAGATTGCAGGAAAGGTGCCGAAAAACATCAGTTTGTACGCGATGCCGCGGCACAGGAAATAGGCTTGCGCCGTTTCCTTCAGGATAAGGGTGCCAAGGCTTTTACAACCAGCTTTAACGAGTTGGAAGGCATGAAACAGTTGATGGGATTCGCTTCCCAACGACTGATGGCCGAAGGTTATGGATTTGGGGCTGAAGGCGACTGGAAAACTGCTGCCCTTGTACGTACCATGTGGGTAATGGGCCAGGGTTTACCCGGTGGACAATCGTTCCTCGAAGATTATACCCTGAATTTCGATGGGGAGAACAGTACCATCCTGCAATCACACATGCTCGAGATCAATCCCGATATTACAGGAACCAAACCACGCATTGAAGTGCATTTCCTTGGGATAGGTGATGCCCGTACCTGTGCCCGTCTGGTATTCCAGGCACATGAAGGTAAAGGGGTGGCTGCCACTATCGTGGATATGGGTAACCGATTCCGCATGATTGTCAATGAGGTGGAAGTGGTAAAACCGCAAGCTTTACCCAAATTGCCGGTTGCCTGCGCATTATGGAAGCCAATGCCTAACCTGGAGGTCGGAGCCGGTGCATGGATATTGGCCGGAGGAACGCATCACACCAGTTTCTCTTTTTCAGTGACCACCGAAATGCTGGAAGATTATGCCGAAATAGCCGGTATCGAGCTGGTTACTATCGATAAAGATACAACTATCAACAACTTCAAGTTCGAACTTAAAGTCAATGAAGTTTACTATTTATTGAATAAAGCGCTGCAGTAAAAATAATTAATTTCCAATCTATGGAGAGAAATACCTTCTTTCTTCCATTTGTATTTTTCCTCTTTGTTTTTTTACCGCAGGGTAAAGCTGCAGACCAATTACCGGAAAGGATCGGAGTACATGACCCGGTAATGGCCAAACAAGACGATACCTACTACCTCTTCACTACAGGTAGGGGTATCGCTGTCTGGTCATCGACCGACATGAAAACATGGAAACGGGAGAAAGCGGTATTTGCAGAAGCACCTCAGTGGGCTGTCGATGCTGTACCTACTTACCGGGGACATACCTGGGCACCGGATATCAGCTACCATAACGGATTGTATTATCTCTACTATTCGGTATCAGCCTTTGGGAAAAATACATCCTGCATGGGCGTGGTGACCAACAAAACGCTTCATCCCGATGATCCCGATTTTGAGTGGGTAGATCACGGAGCCGTTATCTGCTCTACGCCCGATGTCGATAATTGGAATGCAATCGATCCCAATCTTATTTTTGATGAAAACGGAGTTCCTTACCTGTTTTTCGGTTCGTTCTGGGATGGACTGCAGATGGTCAGGCTTACCGATGACCTCAAATCCTGTTATCCGGGTGAAGAGCCGGTTACCATTGCCTCACGCAAAAAAGAGAGGCAAAGGGAAAATCCGCCTGCGATCGATGATAATCCTGTGGATGCCGGTGGTAATGCCATAGAGGCCCCTTTCGTTTTCAGGAAAGACAACCACTACTACCTGTTTGCATCCATAGATTATTGTTGTAAGGGAGTGGAAAGCACTTACAAGATGATATATGGAAGGTCAGACAAGATCGATGGGCCCTATTATGACAAAGAGGGAAAAGATCTCCTTTTTGGTGGGGGGACAATCCTGATGGAAGGGGATGAAAACTGGCATGGTGTGGGACATAATGCGGTCGTCAGTTTCGACGGTGAAGATTATCTTGTATTCCATGGATACGATGCTAACGACGAAGGGCGGTCCAAACTGCGTATTTTCCGGCTCTCATGGGATCAGAGCCAGTGGCCCGGCGTAGAAGAGGCCATCTACTAAAATGGGTTGCTAAACCGGCCCCTAATTCAACACTTCAGTAGTGAATAAATCAGACAAAACAAACTAAAACTGAACCACTATGGATTGGAAATCCATAGGTTAGTTTTCGACTATAAGTCG
>NZ_JAXQGC010000044.1:0-74228 GCF_034331125.1 Proteiniphilum sp. | reverse complement strand
GCATTTCCCTTCTATTTCTTTGTCAATGGTTTGAGGGAAGTGCGAAACATGAGTATATGATTACTATACACAACAGGGACATATACCCATGTTTTGGATACTCGAAAAAGAACTCAGGTCAAACGACAGGAGGGAAATTGATGTCCTTCTTCATTCATACCACATACTCGAAAACAATAAACTATTAACAAACAAATCATTAGGAAAAATACACAATCTATCAAGTCAACGGATCAATCAAATTAAAAATAAAACATACAGGAACTTCTTTTCACCCAATAATTCCTTTATTAAACAAATGAAAGAAGAATGTTCCTTTTATCAGCATTCAATAAAGGAGGACGATATTATATGGCAGGACGATGACCGCATCTCAGCATTGATTGAACGGGAAAATATTCATTTCACCCGGGCTTTTATCCTGAAGATACTCTCTCTGTTTACCGATTCCACACATATCTATATGGGTAGCTTTGCTATCAGGGAAAATGATAAGACATGGAAAAACAGTGTATTGATTCCGGCAGGGTTGGCAGAGTCTTTCAATTTTAACAGATTTATCACTGATATAAACCATCTTGTGTCAATTAGTAGAATAGACCTTATATCACACCTCGGAGTCTACTTATTAAGCTCGCCAGGATGGCAAAAATATAAGGACGGAATACTGGAAGGTGTAATAAAGGTTGCGTCCGATATCCTTGAGCATGAGTTCGGCCTTGCAACCGTCTCGGGAAAAGTCATCACTCCACCCCCTCCTGTTCTTCCCAAACAACCTTCCGATGTGATATATGAAATATTGAAACAGCAAGGGACACCCATGCACATAGATGATATATTTACAGAATTTAAAAAGATACTCCCGGAACATAAATATACCTCCTCCAAACAGCTTCGGCCTCTTTTATACCAACACGATTTAATAACCCACAAAGGCCGAAAAAGCATGTATATGCTAAAAGAATGGAAACATATCAAGTCGGGTACCATCAGGGAAACTATCATTGAATTTTTAAATGCACACGATAGTCCACGGGCAGTCGGGGAAATAACAGATCATGTTTTGCAATATTTTCCTGAGACAAATATCAACAGCATCCGGACATCGATGATCAAAGACTCAAAGAAACGTTTCAAGCAATATAAGAACGGGTGTTTCGGTTTGAGCAATAAGACCTATCCAGACAAGACGGGCGACCCGGCGACGCTTGGTATTTCCAACAAGCCATTTGATGAGAGACTGGCTGACTTGGAAAAGTTCATCTCACAGAACTGGCATTTCCCTTTTTCCGCTTCAACCGACCAAAATGAAACTTCACTGTATCGATGGTGGAGATTACAATGCATTAATTTTGATCAACTGACGGAAGGTCAAAAATCTGAAGTAGAGAGAATAAAAGATCAATATGCAGATATTGATACGGAAAAAAAAGTCTATGAGTGGAACAGTAAGTACAATATGCTTATTAACTTTCTATCTGATAATCAACGAATGCCTTCCTCAGGCAGCATAGGTCTTGAAAAGATGTTATACGATTGGTATAGCAGGGCTAAGAACGATTTCAAAACGAACCGTTTAAACGATGAACAAAAAAAGAAATACTTGAAATTTGAAAAATTGGCGAAAAATCCATATTCTTTCACATCTACAATCTTGAACGGTAGAATATCAAAATAAACCTCTTTGTATTGACTTTTTCGGTTATTTTTAATCTCTTCTTTTCTTTAGGTTTATCTACAATCGATTGAAACATTTTTTGTGTCTGTTTCAGGAATCTTTTCTCTGTATTTTCGACTTATAGCTATATAAAAATCATTAAGACATACAAATTGATGTATATCAGCTACACAACTTTATTATTATGTTAAATATGGCAATACACCACAAAATTATATATATATTTGTACATTACGGTTACAACCGCTAGGATAAGGTCATGAATGAATTCTTAAAAGCAAATTACTGGATCAACCGGAGAGATTATTTACTATGAGGCTCGCGTATGTTATACTTTTATTGATTATTTTTCCAACGGCCATTTTCAGCGTGGAAAGTGAAAACGATTCCCTGCTGAAAGTGCTGGACAAGGTTATTTCAGAACGATCCGGATACACAAAGATAAGGGAAGATAAGATCCAGGAATTGAAGCAGAGAAAACAACTACTGGTCGATACGAACGATATAATCAATATCAACTCGAAAATTATCGAACAATACAATAGTTTCATTTGTGACTCTGCAGAGTTTTATATCAAAGAGAATCTATCTCTTGCAAACAGACTGGATGATCAGGATATCATTGTGGAGAATCTGTTGCGCTTATCCTATATCTATTCACTATCGGGTTTGTTTCTGGAAGCTTCTGAACTTTTCGACTCTCTTGATTATGAAAGCATGTCAGACAAAGACAAGGTATGGTATTGTTGGAATTCTATTCGATATTTTGAGAGTCTTATATTCTATACTTCCGATGCAAACCACTCGCTGGTATATGAGAAACAAAAGGAATCCTATAGAGATAAGGTAATGGGGTTGTTAGACGAAGGATCCGAAGAATATAAAAAAGAATTAGCACATAAGCTTCAGGAAGAAAGGCAGTTTTCAGAGGCAGAAAAATTGTTGTTACCCGTCTTTCATAATCAGACACCTGAAACACACGGTTATGCAATGGCTGCAATGAATCTCGCCAAATTATACCGCCACTCAGGTAAAAAAGAACTTGAAAATTATTACCTGATTATCGCAGCGATCACCGACATAGAATTGGCGGTAAAAGAAAATGAAGCGCTGCTGTCTTTAGCCATAAACCTGTATGAAATGGGGGATATTGACAGGGCATACGAATATATAAGGATAGCTTTGGATGATGCGCTGTTTTATAATGCAAGATTTAAAAACTCCGTTATTGCACGGGTACAACCCATCATTGAAGACACCTACCTGCAAAAAATTTATTCTCAACAGAAGAATTTAAAGAACTTCTCAATCATTACCAGTCTATTTGCATTGGTCCTGATCATTACCTTATTTTATCTGTATCTACAGGTCAAGGCCGTTTCAAAAGCCCGGAAGGAGCTTAGAATAATGAACGAAGATCTTCTGCAGTTGAACCGGAAGCTGGATGAAGCCAATACCGTGAAAGAACACTATATCGGTTACTTTATGAACCAGTGTTCTATCTATGTCAATAAACTTCACAAGTATCGGAAAAATGTGAACCTGAATATAAAAACCGGACAGATAAACAATCTATTTAAATTATCCACGGATGAATTGGAGAAAGATATCTCCGAATTACATGCCAATTTCGACAAAACTTTTCTGGCACTTTACCCCAACTTTGTTTCGGAATTCAACTCTCTGCTCAGGGCTGATGAACAATATTATCCCGAAAGAGGGGAGTTAAATAATGAACTTCGTATATTCGCTTTGATCAAATTAGGGATCACAGACATGAAGCAGATCGCCGACTTTCTGCACTATTCGGTGCAGACTGTTTACAACTATAAAAGCAAAGTAAAGGGAAAAGCCCTGGCTGGGGGTGATCAATTTGAAGAAATGATCATCAGGATCGGCAGTATATCTTAAAAGAAGGATATTTCAAAATAGAGAAACTATCTGAATTTCTTAAAAAAAAGGATATAATCACCCGGTTCTTTGGGCATTCCTTTTTAAAAGGGAAGTATCCAAAGAACCGGGTGAAATTAATTCAGGTATAACCCCCTACTCACAGGTTTCCTCTATCACAAAATTATCTTGCGTTTCATTATCCAATATAACCACACTTTTATCCTTATTTGTGAAATGAACCTGAATGCCTGATATATCGGCATCTTTGGATAAACCAAAGAATTCTCTTGGGTAAATGTATTTCTGGAAAGAAGTCACTGCGCCCAGATTACCCAGTGATTCCATAAGAGTTTTATCGGAAATCTCGTCCACGATCTTTTCTTTCTCTACTCCACCTTCCATGTACTGTACCTTTGCATACAGATGAACATCGCCATCTTTCAGACCACCTTCGGTTACGTAGTTCGGTTCGTTATAGCGGATGGAAAATATATCACCGAAACCGAAAGTGGCAGGAACGAAAGATACCGCGGGGTCAGAAGTGAAGTCCATTTGAGGCTCATCACCACCGGTAATTTCCAGAAGTTTAGCTTCTACCACATCCTCACCAGGGTATTTTTCATTGTGGAATCCAAATGCTTCACCACAGAATGTGTATCCTGCATAGAACTTCACGGCACGCGGACCTGTATGAAGTTTTATGTTCACAGTACCCACTACGGTTTTTTGGTCTGCAATGTTATCATTGATTTGGAAAGTGGTAGCCGATTTAAACACGACCCATTCCATCGGGCCTGTGTTGCCAAGTACGCCCATACGGCTCTGGAAAGAAGATGCCCATGGCATTCCATCCGTTGGATTTGTATCTGTGGCACTCATCAGTACCATGGGTTCGTTGGTAACTTTATTCCCGGCAAATGCCGCGTCAGTGGTAAGAGTCAACATAGCATTGTCTTTCACATTCCAGGCTTTAGGCATTAATATACCAAATGCCAACTTACTGTTACCATCGGTTTCGGCAACGATTTTTATCTTTACTGTTATGTTGATATCACTGTCAACCTGAGCATTATCGGGGTGAATGATCTCTTCAATGGTCATGCAGGTGACAACAAGGAATAAGAGTACCAACAATGACAACGCGTATTTATATTTTTTTATGTATTGCATATTATTACAATTTTATTGATTAATGCTTTTGAAAGTATATTTATAATCCAGTGACGGACAATCCAGTTTGAAAGGGATGCTAAACTCACCGTTTACATAGTAGGCGATTAATTTGTCCGATTCAGTTAAACGCAGTTCATTGGGAAGCACGCTCGTGTTCAGATATGCATCCACCTTACCGGCAGGAATCTCATAGCTGTAAGGTGAAAAAGGCACATCGCCATTGCTGAAAGTTACCGCACTGATCTTGTTATCGGTATAGTGCAACGTCAACCTGAAAGTCTCGAAGAAGTCGAACTTCTTGGCGAGGTCGATCCCGTTAATGTTTACCTCATCGTACTGGTAAACATGGAAGAGGCCATAATTTATATCATAGTCAGATGGGTAATCGGATGATATTTGTGTTCGGTTTTCGTCTTCGCAGCTTACGATGGCGACTAAAACCGAAACTACAATAAGTATGAATGCATATTTTTTCATCATTTTAATTTTTTAAGTTTATAAGTTGTGAGTTTGCAGTCTCTTAATCCATAATTTTATCTATATCGATCCAGAAAAACCGGGGGCGATAAGTACTTACATCGCTGAACTGTTCCGCAAATACTTCGGTATTCACGTTGTAGCTGACAAGTATCATCCCGTCTTTCTCAAACTGCGGGTGAGCCATCGCATTGTAGGTCAATAAATGGGGAGTGTTCTGCTCATAGGTTCTGAATATGAGTTGCTTATTTCTCCACGGCCCGGTAGGGTTATCAGCAATAAACGTGTATATCTCACCGGAATTAAAAGTCTTCTTTTGTGTAAGCAACACATACTTGCCCCGCAGTTTGAACACATTGAACTGTGACGAAACAGGTACAGTTGATAAGCCTTCCAGCTTCACGGCATCTGATGGATTTATACTCCAGCCCGAACCGTTGTAATATTGCCAGTTGTCGTATGGGTTACCTACGGCGGTCCGTGCAACCAGTACTTCGGTGATGGGATCCATATCATTTCGTATATCCACCTGTGCATAGATATAATTATAATCACCATCGTTCAGTGCAGCCATTCCGTAATGAATATCTGGAGAGCCGTTGAATGGTATGGGCGTTATCTTATTCAATTCCAGACCGGGAAGGTTATACTCCAGTATATGGGTGGTTTCATACATGAATCCCCACATGCCTTCACCTCCCTGATACATCAGGGTTTGAAAGATGTACAACTTGTCACCATTCACAAATCCATGTCCGGGCCAGTACCATTTCTGCTCGTCGGGATAACCGGGAGGTACTGCTGCAGAAGCATTCCTGTTGCCCCCGTACCCGTAAATGGCACTCACCTTGCCGTTGTCATACACAATATAGGTATTGCGATACATACGGTCAGATGTGGGACGTTGTCCATTAGTAACCGTTCCTATATAAGAGTCGCCCATCAGGAAGATACTCCTGCCGTCGGGTAAAGGAATGGAATACATACCATCACCTGCGGTTACACTTCCCTGGTCGGGAATGATAATGCCGGCAATCACCTTGTCAAGACCATCAATTTTTGCCTGGATAGTGTTGGTGTTTACAACTTCGCTACCCTTCACCAATGAGAGAGTTACCGATACAGGTTCATTATAAGGCACACGGGTGAAGTAGCTTGTTGTTTCGCCTTTTTCAACAGTTTTAACTGTGACAGGTTGACTCAACTCAATACGATAATTATCGAAACTGACTTCCGGATTGGTAAGTTCCCACGACAGGGATAACGTGTCAGCATTGAATGTAGTGGCGATCTTGATATAGGTGTGACCACCATCAGGTTCAAAGGGATTCTTCCTTATGCTGTCATCACTCTTGGAACAAGAGGCCAGGAGGAAAAGTAAGAACGATAATAATACCATATGGTTATAATTGTACTTCATATTAACTACTCGTTATTAAATGATCAATCCCTCTTCAAATTAGGATTTAACCTCTTTTCCCTGATCGGGTATGGTAACAATAAACTTGCTTCGGTAAACGGTGCTGTATGAGTCGGCGTCTGGTACCCGATCATATTTACCATCTGTCCTGTGACAGCATGTAAAGCCCTGCGGGTTCTCAACATATCATACCATGTCTGATTCTCGAAAGCCAGTTCCCAGAAACGTTCCTGCAATATCCTGTCGACAGTGATGGATGTTGGTTTCACTTCTTCCGGCAATGCACGTTTTCTAACGGCGTAGTAGGCTGCAATGGCATCGGCATCGGTTGTGGTTCCTCCATCGGCCTGGGCTTTTGCTTCAGCCAACATCAACAGTACATCTGCATATCTTAAGAGTGTAAAGTTGGCTCCGGATTTTCCGGTTACCGCGGCATCCTGGTCCCAGTACTTATAGATATATAGCCTGCCGAGGTCTACCATGCCCGATTGGTCGAGTGCCTCCTGTTGGGTATAATAGAATTCTCTTTCTTCTTTGCGCTTATCGCCTTCGGGATAGGTGTCGAAGAACATCCGGGTAACAGTGATTGCTCCACCGTAAGCGGCACTGGCAGAGACAGCTTTTACCGGCGCAGGATAAGCTAACAGGGCACTATGGAGGGGATTACCCGCATTGTCGGCCTCTCTTTGAATGGACCAGATAATCTCTCCGGAATTTTCAACAGTTCTCAACTCTTCATAGCTGTCGAACAGATAAAATCTCCCACTGTTATATACCTGCTTTGCCATGTTGTAGGCCCTGGTATAGTATTCGGTTCCCTTTTGAAGGGGATATCCGGCCATCGTAAGTAAGACCTTGGCGTGTATAGACTTCACGGTTCCCTTAGTTACACGGCCACTGGTATTTGTCCACTCCATATCTTCCATCAATTCGCCAGCTCTTGTCATATCCGCATCGATCTGGGTGTAGATGGCATCTACGGATGACAGCTCAATGGCTGTGTTGCTTACATCTTTAGTGGGTGTGAGTTTCAGGGGCACCGGCCCATAAAGCCTTACCAGATTGAAGTAAAAATAACCACGGAGGAAATAAGTTTCTCCCAGGTACTGGTTCTTTTTGGCTTCACTTATTGTCCCTTCTGCCATACCTTCGATGCCTTCGATGATGCTGTTGCAATTCTCGATAGCCCGGTATGCTGTTTCCCAGAATCTCTGCACATAGCTGTTATTGTCCGCAATGAGCAGACTGTTGGCCTGAGCGAGGTCTTGGGTACCTGACCCGCGCATACGTTCACCGTATCCGTGCATGAATTCCAGGAAAATGAAGCTCTGCGAACCGGGCTCAATATCTGAGTCCATAATATCGTCAACAAAAGTGTATATACCGTTGACAGCAGCCAAGACCTGCTTTTCGTTCTGGTAATATGAATCGGGGTTCAGAAATGTCTTTGGCTTTTCTTCAAGGAAAGAGTCGCATGAAGTGATGATTACCGCCAGGGCAATGAGCCAGCTTATATTTGAATATATCTTTTTCATACAATTATTTTATTTGTTTACATCAATGTGTATGGAACGTTTTAGAACCAGAATTTTTAGAATCAAGAACGAAGAAATTAGAACTAAGAAGTGGAGAAGTTCACTATTTCATTATTCATTATTCATTATTTACTTTTCACTTTTAATTCTTCACTAACAAAGTCTTGACTCTTGGTTCTTTGTTCTTTACTCTTTAATTCTTAGAATGTAATCTTTATATTAGCAGTAACTGTTGTTGGACGAGGGTATGAGTAGAAGTCGATACTCTGTCCGTTGTCTGTATTGAATGCTCCCATTTCTGTGTCATATCCGGGGTATTGGGTGAATAACGCAAGGTTTTCAACGGATACTCCCAATGAGAGGTTGTTTACTTCCCTGAGCCAGTTAAGCACTTTAGGACTGAAAGAATACGAGAGTACAACGTTGCGTATTCGCAGGAAGTCCCCTTTATGAAGCATATACGAATCTTTTTCGTTTTCACCGAAGAATGGGTCTGACGGCAAACGCAGTGCGGCAACCATAGTATTTTGATTCTCGGGTGTCCATGCTTTAAGTATATCTTTCACGCTGTTGCTGTACAACGGTCTGTTTTCGCCCATGGAATGGGTAATACTCATGATCTTGAAGCCGTACACATAATTAAGGTCAACCATCAATGAAAAGCCCTTGTAGGTAAAGGTATTCACCATGGTGAGGTTTCCTTTCGGTCTGCCGGTTCCCATTAACTGACGATCTTCTTCGTCGATCTTATAGTCACCGTTCACATCTTCGTACTTGATATCACCGGGTCTTTTGCCATACCTGGCAGCTTCCTCTACCTCGGCAAGACTCCAGGTACCCAGTCTTTTATAGACGTAATACGATGCCCAGTCTATACCTTCCCGGGCTATGGTATTATTCCCTGTATCAATGGTTTCTCCGTTTATATCTATTGTTTTCACTTTATTAGTGGAGTACACAAGATCTGTCACCCACATAAAATCTTTTGTATGAATGTTGCGGGATGTAATGGTAGCCTCGAATCCATCGTTCCGTATCTCGCCAAGATTGGACCATGTAGTAGCATATCCGGTGGTGATAGGTATCTGTTTCTCGAACAACAGGTCCTGGGTTGACTTGGTGTAATAGTCCATGATTACCTCTAAGCGGTTGTTGAAGAAGCTGAGATCTAATCCAACATTAAACTGTCGTGATGATTCCCACTTGAGGTCTTTGTTACCCAAATTGCTCAAAGTTACATACGACGTGAGCTCCTTGTTGAAAATGGTAGAGCCGTTTCCGTATTGTGAAATGGTTCTGTAATTGGGGATGGAGGCATTACCAACCACACCGTAACTTGTTCTCAGCTTGGCCTGGCTTACTACATTGAGGAGCGGTCGGAAAAAACTCTCTTCCGAAATACGCCATCCGGCAGATACTGACGGGAAGTATCCGTACTTGTTGTTCATACCAAAGTTTGAAGCACCATCAGCACGGAATGTAACACCCAGCAGATACCTGTCGCGGAAACTGTGATTCATCCGGAAATAGTATGAATTCATCGTATTCTGATTCATCCCGGATCTGGGTTCATGCCATGTTGTTCCTGCCGAAAGGTTATGATAGTCGAATGAATCATCGAAGTATTGTTCGGAACCGGAGGATGAACTTTCATTGCGATTATAATACCAACTGGCACCCAGCACAAAGTTAGAACTGAGTTGTCCGTTGAAATACTCATCGGTATAGGTAAAGTAGTTTTCGCTGGTGAGTTTCTGATTATCGGAGTTACTGATATCCGCGTAACCACCATTATTTTCGCTTACGTCCAGAAGTCCGGCTTTGGCATAACTCATCCCCTTCCTGTTGCTCTGCTGATAGTCTCCCTGGACAGTCAGCGTTAGCTTTCTGGTTAGGTCGAGAATGGAATTGAGGCTGAATACGGAGAAGTTGGATTTCCATTCATCCCTTCTATCCCGTAACAGCAGCAGTGGATTCTCTCCTTCTTCGGAAAATTTGTAATCTCCCTTGCGTCCCCAGGTACCATCTTCGTATTTAACAGGCACAATGGGCGGCATCTCGATCATATTACGGATCGCCCCCTGACCGAAAGAACTTTCCATATCGTTATTGTTACCTTTCTGACTTCCTACGGTTCCTACAACCTGAACGCGGAGCCAGTCCTTGATCCTGCTGTTTACATTAATAGTACCGGAAAAGCGTTCGTACTCGGAACTTTTCATCACCCCTTCATAATTCTGATAAGCAACACTTGAATAAACACTTGTATCATCATTGCCTGATGAAAAAGATACAATGTGGTCATTGGTAATGGCTGTGCGGGTCATTTCCTTCTGCCAGTCTGTGTTATACCTGGGCGAAGCAATAAGCAGTCCATTTTCATCGTACTGGTAGTTGCCGGAAGCATCCTTAGCATAGTAGAAGAGTTTTTCGTCGGCAGTGGTAAGGTGAGGCATGGTTTGTCCGCTGTAAGCATAGCTGCGCCGTTGAACTTCCATATATTCATCGGCATCCAGCATGTCGAGTTTGCGATTCATAAAACCAAATCCCATCTTACCATCGTAGGTAATGGAGCCTTTGCCTTTTTTACCTTTCTTGGTGGTGATAAGTACAACCCCGTTTGATCCCTGGGCGCCATACATAGCGGTGGCAGCTGCATCCTTAAGGATGTCGATAGATTCCACATTCGCAGAGTTGATGATATTGGGGTCAACCCCAATTACCCCATCGAGCACATAGATAGGATCTTTGCCCGCATTGATGGAGCCCATTCCACGAACGCGGAGGGAAGAACCACCACCAGGTCTGCCGGACATTGATACGTTTGTTACCCCGGCCACTTTTCCGGCTATGCCTTGCATGATGTTAAAGGCAGACGGGCGTTCATTCAATTCATCACTTTTTACAGAACTCACTGCTATGGACATATCTTTTTTTGAGCGGGTTCCGTATCCGATAACTACCAGATCTTCCATCAGAACAGCATCCGGTTTCATAACCACATTGTACTGTGAATTATCACCGATTGTCAACTCTACAGTCATCATTCCCACATACGATATCTGCAGCGTTTTAGCATCTGAAGGTATTCTTAAAGAGAAAATTCCGTCAATATCCGTGGTGGTACCTATTGTCGTACCTTTCACTACAACAGTCGCACCAATTACAGAATCACCGTTCTCATCTGTTACCACACCGGAAATAGTTCTTTCAGGACGTTGTGAAATGAGATCTGAAGAGGCTTTCGCCTGTACTCCGCTATTTAATAGCAGTATCAGGATCAACAGCAGTTTTACAATTTTGGAAAACACACCAGGTGCATCCGCTCTCTGTTTTCTTTTCATGTTTGTAAACAATTTTTGATTAATAAAAAGTTGCACTTATTTATGGTTAAGTATATATAAAATAATTACTTACCCCATTCTTTATTAGGAGTACTTCCCATATATAATTCCAAAACACCTCCCTGAACGATATCAGAAAAATCAAGATAGCATTCGCTATATTCTTCTCCGTTCAGCACTGCCTTTTGGATATATATATTTGCCGGACTATTGTCATGGGCAATGATTGTAAATTTCTCTCCCCGGGCGTAATCGGGGTCGAGCCTGAAGTCTACCCTGTCGAATACCGGGCTGGTAATCTCTAATCTTGTATCCCCGGGGCAGGAAGGATGAATGCCCGATGCTGTTAACACATACCATGCAGACATCTGCCCGGCATCTTCGTTACCTACAATTCCTTCCACTTCATTACGATATGCATTCTTACAAATATGCCTGCTCCATTTCTGTGTATTCCATGGCTCATTCAGTTTATTGAATAAGAAAGGCACAAAATGCACCGGTTCATTGGCATGATTGTAATAGTCATTCCACAACAGGTCATCCGGGGTTTTATCAAAGAAGCTGTACAGGTCTGCCAGCACTGCTTTTCTTCCACCCATAAGTTCCACCATACCCTCTATATCATGTGGTACAAACCAACCCTGCTGGTAAGGGTTTGACTCCACACACCCATACCATTCGGTTGTACGGGCGTTTTCCGGCCAGTCCTGCCATGAGCCGTCTGCTTTGCGGGGACGGAACCATCCTTTTTCCTTATCAAAAATATTCCGGTATGCCTGAGATTTCTGAGCGTATACCTTTGCTTCTTCGTCTTTACCCATTGCACTCGCTAACTGTGAAATACACCAGTCTGTATAGGCATATTCCAATGTATGCGAAATACTGAGCTCAGAGGGAGTATATCCCAGTTTATCATTACCGAATACACGGGAAGTATTTTTCGCATACTCATAGGCTTTTTCTACATCGAAAGTCCGGATTCCTTTTACATAAGCATCAGCAAGTACCGAGAGTGCCGGATTCCCGAGCATGCATCCGGAATAAGCATTCACAATTTCCCAACGTTCATAATATTCTTTGCCACTTTGTTCAGCCAACGTAACGAGTGAATTTATCTGATCACTTACCAGAGAAGGATTTATAATTGTTTGTAGCGGGAACTGACTGCGAAACACATCCCATCCACTGAATATGGTCCGTTTGGTAAAGGTTTCGTTTGTTGAATAAATTGTATTGTCACCACCCATATAACGACCGTCGGCATCGGTAAATATTCTGGGATCAATCATAGTATGATATAATGCAGTATAGAATATAGTCTTGTCATCATCACTTCCTCCGGATATTTTAATCCGGCTTAACTCTTTATCCCATAGCTGACGTGCCTGAGTCTTCACTTCATTGAAATCTAACGAGGCTATTTCAGTGTTGAAATTATTTTCTGCCCCTTCCATATCGACAAAGGAGATACCCACTTTCAGTGTAATTTGCTCTTCTTCCTGAGTAGGAAATTCGGTATAAAAACCAAGATGTTTTCCTTTCATTTCATCCTTTCCCGTAATAACCGGAGCTTCGGACACTCTGGTAAGGTAAGGAGCGCTCACCACATCATCTTTCTTCCGGCTCCAACCATCAGGAATATCGGCACTCCAAAATCCATAGTTCTCCAACGGCTTGCTGAAACGGGCGAAAAAATGTACGGTATAGTTTGTATTACCTTCTCCGTCGCCCCAGCCACCACCATCGGGCGTGCATTTCATCCACCCCTTGATGGTATATTGGTCTACCACTTTCACATACTGTTCTACAGATGTTCCTCCCACCCTACGGGCAAGGTCAATCTGAATACGTGATTTTTTATTTTCGGGAAAGGTAAACTTCAATATGCCGCAACGGGGTGTAGTGCTGCTCTGCACATTGATCCCGTAATCTGTAAGGTCGACCGAATAAAATCCGGCCTCGGCAACCTCGGATTTCTTATCGTAATACGATCTGTAGCCGGTGATACTCCCGTCTTCCTTTCCTGCAATTTTTTTCAATTCGCCGGTTGTGGGCATCACCAGAAAATTACCCAAATCCCCGAACCAGCCTACACCGCTCATTTGTGTAAAAGCAAAACCTTCTATTGTTTTATGTTCATAGCTGTATCCCGGGCTGTTATCCCCACCGGTAATGGTATTCGGACTTACCTGTACCATGCCGTACGGGGTGGTTGCTCCCGGAAAAGTTTTACCTAATCCGTGATAAACTCCGGCTGCCGAAGTACTGGTACTTGCCCCTATAAAGGGGTTTACATAATCCGCTGGTGAGAATTTTGTTGTATTATCTTTCTTTGCGTTTGAACAAGAGGTAATCCCGGTCATTGCGCAGAAGACGAATAAAAGAATAACTGCTGTCAGCTTGTTTCGATTGGATATCATATTAATTGTTTTAAAGGATCTAAGTCAGATATATAGTCATGTAGCAGTGTTGCGAACTAAATCATTCTTTTATTTGCAAATCGATAAACCGCAATGTCACAAAGCCGAATTGGGGGATTGTTATATTTGTCTGCAACCGCCCCGCCCCCTTATCGACAGGCGATAATTCACGGATAGTATCACCTTTTAAGTCTACCTGCTCTATTTTATCCACACTACAGTTCCAGGTCACTTCGCGGGAAATTTCGCGGGAGGATGTATTATAGATACGTACAAGCAGATTGCCGTTCTCCACGACCATAGAGGTTATTTCCAGATTGTCACCGATCGTTTCGAGTATTGATCTTTCCTGTTGTTCAGGGGAACCCGACGTGAATTGTGCGACCATTGGTTCATTCCATTGACTGCTCGCTTTTTCCACCTCTCCCCTCTCCCAGTCGCCGGAATGAGGCAGAAGCGCATACCGGATTTCGGTGGGGCCATGGATACTGTAATCTCTCCCCCATAAAGCCCTACCGGTATATTGCACAGTTAACCCCAATGGCAAACTGTCTGATTGCAAATAACTCGTAGCATGATCTGAAAAGAGTGCAACTCCATAATCCTGCTCCTGACCGGTAATATCCACCCAATTCAGGATCACATTGTGCTTGATAGTGTCCCAGCTTGAATAAAGCGTATTGTCAAGCTTACTTTCGGTGACATCAAACGGTGCGTTCTTATATATCTTCCGGCCTATATCACTGAACGGAAACCGTACATGAAGCTTATAGTCATCATTATAAAAAGCCTTATTCCGGTCAGTGGCTTCATAATTATCGCTCTGGTCATACGCACCAATCCGCGGCTGCCCATCCCAGTCGATATGCAGGGTAAAATCAATACGGGGATTATTTTCATAAAAAGTGATCAGTTGATAATAGTTATGCCCGGCAATTTGGTTTTCGACTTTTACACGGGTAAATAACTCTCCCTCTTCCATCACTGAGACTGTAGCCTGGTTTTCTGATCCCTCATAAAATCTGTCCTCCTTATAAAAAAAGCCTCTCAGGTCGTTCAGGTATTTCCCGTTTTGGACCAATTGTTTGTTCCCCTTCTTTTTATCGATCAGGCTTGTGATCGTACCACCATGCGCAGGATCAATAATTACTGAGTAATAGTCTGTTTCTATTGCGAGTTTTTCTGAAGATGTGAGTTTCTCTGAGGAAAGATCCAGCTCTTTTTTAGAGGGCAGTTCCTTATCACTCTGTTTCAGCCAGTAAGTAGCATAGCCCATTCCCGGCACCGATGCTTCAAAGAACAGTGTTACCTCTCCGTCAACACTTTCTGATAATTGATGGGGTACAGGCTTACCCTTGGCATCAATGACTACTATCTTCCGGCCTCGAAAATGTTCCGGAAGAATCAGGGCGACCTCTTCTTTACGTGCCGATCCCAGCGTATTATATACACGGATATATTCAGTATTATTCGTCCTGGCAAAGAGGTTTGATATCTTTTCGGACGCGATTTGATTTGTAGCTTCAGTCCACCGGACTACTTTATCGGCCCAGGTATCTCCCGGCCTGCCGTTATAGGGAACAATCCAGCAGTCGTGGTGTTGGGCAAGCATCAACGTCCTCCATGCTTCGGCAAAATCCTCTTCCGGCCAACTCTTGCCGTTGAAGAGATAATCCATTGCAGCCATCTTTTCTGCAGTGACGAGCAGGTTCTCACTCTCCCGCACCTGTTTGGCAATTTCCTGCACCACTTGTGCACCCCACACCAATCCCGGTTTGATATCTTCCTGCGTGAAATGCCAGTCTTCCGGTTCCACCTTTCCTTTTATCATTTCAAAATAATTGGTCCAGGTAGTATATCGCGTAGGCTGGTATTCACTGCGCCACGGACCTCCGTCCCATCCCGCATCCTGAAAACACATCCCTACCGGAAACTGTATACCATTGGCAAAGCATTTCTCAATGAAACTGTTGGAGTTGGTCCACGATTCGGTCTGCCAGGTCGATTCCGTAGATAACTCTTCAACAGCATATCTCGGCACAGCCGGAATAGAAGTCCCGTCAGGCCCGATCCAGTTTACCAGGTTCTTTCCAAAAGCACTGGTATAACCTCCCCAACATGTATTAGGGTTTCTCAGTACCGCGTACTTATAACCAAAACCTTTCAGTATCTGCGGTAAACTACTCGTGAAGCAGGGCTCTTCCACGGCATAAGTCACGAAAGAGGCACTTGGAAAATACTCCCGGGTCTTTGCCATACCGTAATGGAATTGCCGGATAATACTCTCACCCGAGATATTATAACAGTATGGTTGTGACCAGGTCGGGTTTACAAACTCTATACGTCCCGACGGACCCTCTTTTTCAAAATATGCCTGGAATGCCTTAAAGTTCTCCGCGTCTGTCACACTGATCGTATCCCAGGTCTCGGGCTCGATCTCCAGATTGATTGCCCAATCAGGATGTTTCTCCAGTTGCTCTACCATGAATCGTGCCTGCCACTGCGGGTAATGACCGTAGATACCGCCATGATAACCATCGGTGAACCATGCGGTCTGTGACAACACAGGTATTTTCACCAGTAGAAAACAAAACAGAATAAAAACTGACAACCTATGTTTTTGACTTAAATTTTCAAGTACCATATCGTTTCTTTTACAGGGATTACAATCCAATCAGATTTTCACTAAAACTATCTTTCTCTTTACCGGTTGGTTTATCTCATAGATCTTCGTAACGAGCATATCCATTTCCGCCTGCCGCGTTTCACGAAACGATGGATGCATCATCCGGGCATAATTATCCCTATGCATTCTCAGCCATCCGTTGTTACCCGTTTCCTTATCAAGTGCTTCAAGCGATGCACGGTTATTGGCAAACAGCAATCCCCTTTCCTGAAAAAAGCCGAATTGTATCCAGGCATAGTCCCGGAAATTTCTCTCAATCTCCCACCGCACTTCATTCAGATGCATAATCGACAGAGCCTGCTGGTATTGCGGTGTTTTTGTTTCTGCCGCCAGGTTCACCCCTTTGTTCAGGTCGTCAGACGACCATGTCCCGATCTCTTCTCCATCAATGAACATCTTGTAATCACCTTTCTCTAAATCGGAGACTTTAATTACCTCCTGATTCATTTCTTCCATAAATGGTATATATTTCATTGCGTCGGCCTGTGATTTTTTTGCGTTCCATCCACGCGGAATGGTATCTAACGGATAGGGTAACGAATAAGCCAGGTAATCAAAAGAGAGTGTCCCTTCATTTCCTCTTATATTGGAGATTTCACAGTTTGCCGACCGGACAACCGACTTTTTGGACGCATTCACCTCAAAGTCCGATACTACATTGGAATCCAATCCCTGCTCCTTGAGAAAGAAGTAAGCCATCACCATGTGTCCGTCATTTTCAGGATGAATCCGGTCAAGACCACAAAGGGTGAATCCCGGATCGTTCACCTGGAACTTTTGGTTAATGGCTGTCATAGGGGCGTTCAGATCCAGAAATTCCCAGTTATTCTCTTCTGCTGATTTCTTCTGAAATGCCACAATACGCTGCATCACGTCATTTTTCCCCCTCAGAGCAGTATTACCATCAATCTTAGCAGCTCCATCATACGGAGATCCTCCCATCATCACGATCTTTGTACCGGAGAGCCCTTTCAACCGACCTTCCAGCAGCTTGAAATTTTCATAGGTTTCCCGGTATTTTTCTTCGCCAAACCTGGCTCCGTCATCTCCGTTATATTCCTGGTATCCCGAATCGTTCATTCCGAATGTAACGACCAGCGTAGTGGGATTCTTACTGAACACGTCACTATCTAAACGTTTATACATGTCAAGAGCCGTATTGCCACCGATCCCTGCATTCAGTATACGCAGATCCCTGTTTGGAAACCTTGTCATATAATAGAGCCAGATAAATGAGTGATAGTGCCCTCCATCTGTAATACTGTTTCCCAGAAAGACAACCCTTTCCCCTTCCCCGAACTGGCTAACCGGTTGGGAGAACAAGCCAACAGCTATACCCAACGCGATAAAAACTGATGTAAATCTTTTTGTAATATTCATAGTAAATATCATTGTGACCCGAAGGATCTGTTTAACTAAAAAAATTTAACATAAGGTAATGACAGAAATAGTTCACTTTTTACTCCGACATACACAAATAATTCATGGTAGAGAGTAATTTACCCTCTTCTCCCCATTCTTGGTAATTATAAATATATTAAATAATGATTTTGCAAATATAAAGACGAAAAATACCCTTTCAAACGTAAAGTAGGTTTAAAAGTAAACGATTTTACAGTGAAAAATAAAATAAAACACTGTATATTATAATATTATAAAATACAAGGAAGATCTTTCTGGTAAACTGATTTGAAATGAACTTCTTTTTTATAGCCGCACGATTATGTTAAAAAAACCGACAGGCTGCAAAGTTTTGTTTATATTTGCAGAATAGTAGGATGCGCCTCGGAAAACTCAAGCAAGCTTGGCTTTTCTCTCAGGTTTCACTATATTTGCCGCTCAAAGTTAAGTGCCGGATGGAGTCATTTTCCGATATACAAAGTTTCAACCTCTTATTCAACGAATATCACGAACGTTTTATCCGTTTTGCGATAGGGTACGTGAAAGACAGGCAGACGGCAGAGGATTTTGTGTCTGAGGCTTTCGCGGTATTTTGGGAAAACAGGCGGCTGCTATCTCCCGACACCAGACCGCCGGCCTATCTTATGACTATCGTTAAAAACAAATGTCTTAATTATCTGCAACATCAACAGGTACAACAGCGTGTAACGGAAGACCTAAGAGATCATTCCGAATGGTTACTCCAAACAAAGATCAGTACACTGGAAGCATGCGAGCCCGATTTTCTGTTCTCCGGAGAGATACAAAAGATCATCGACTCCACATTGAATCAATTACCGAAGAAAACACGACGGATATTCCTGATGAGCCGTGTTGAAGGATTTTCATACAGTATGATTGCCCGAAAAATGGATCTCAGTCAGAAATCTATAGAATATCACATTTCGAAGGCTCTTGAGCTGCTGCGTGAATCGTTGAAAGATTTTATGTAACCACTGCTCATTATATAGAAGAGAATATTGTAACCAAAACAGGTACGCTGAGATCGAGTATGAATCCATGAAAAACAGAGATAACGGCAAATTCTTTCCCTGAAAATTTCAATATGATCGGGAGTGTGGTATCCATTGTAGTTGCCCCACCTACTGAAATCGGAGCCAGTTTACCGAAATATTTTACAAAAAGAGGGGCAAGCAATAATGCCATTATTTCACGGAGTATATTCGAAAGTAATGCAATGGTGCCGAGTTCCACCCCTTTGTATTCCGTTATAAAAATACTTGATAATGAATAATAACCAAAGCCGCTACCTACAGCCATGAATTCGATAACTGAGCGGCCGGGAAGTAGAAAGCCAATTATTGCACATCCCAATAGCGTACCCACAATCGTTGCCACTGGTAGCAAATAAAACCGTGGGTCTATTCTTGTGAAACGCCTGAGCGTATTGGAATCGTTACCCAAACTCAATCCAACACAAAACATCAAACAACATAATGCGTAAAAGCTTATATCATTGTCGACGACAGAAAGCGGAATAATTTCGAAATGACCGAAGAATACCCCCAGGGCAAAAAAAGAGACAATAATAAGACTACTCTTCATGAAGGCCTTTTCTCTTATTATTAATATGTTTCCAGAGCAATAATGCAGCCACAGCGCTACCAAAGACCGCAGCAAGGGTAATAATTAAAGCTTCCACCCCAATATTGGCCAGCCCGGATATTATTTCAGGATTACTACCTACCTCTAATCCGAGAATAAATAAAAGAAGCCAAATCAGCAGGATAATAATTTTTGAAATATTTCTGAATTCTTTTTTTCGTAACACGAATCCAAAAATGCCTCCCAATAGCATAAAACCAATTGCAATAAACATATTCAAAAAGATTTGTCTGTT
Organism: Proteiniphilum sp.; assembly: GCF_034331125.1. Lineage (NCBI taxonomy): Bacteria > Pseudomonadati > Bacteroidota > Bacteroidia > Bacteroidales > Dysgonomonadaceae > Proteiniphilum > Proteiniphilum sp. Next base: position 54,298 of record NZ_JAXQGC010000044.1, on the reverse strand, counting down.
ATTTGTTTGAAACGAGTGTATTAAGCATATAAACAAAAGTAAATAAATAATCAGATATACCAAAGTCAACATAATTTTAAAAAAAATACTCATCCGTTTAGGGTAGTCGAATGTTGAAATGTTATATATAAAGACACAATTTTAGATAATGAATAAAGATCTATTATACCGTTTTTTTGAAGGTAATACGACACTGGAGGAAGAAAAACAGATTAGACAGTGGATAGACACATCTGAAGAGAATAGGATTACGTTCCTGCAGGAACGTAAAATATACGATGCAATATTATTCAGGTCTCCCGGTATCTCAAACACGAACAGAAAAAGGCGTACAATTGGGTATCATATCGGTGCGATTGCGGCGAGTCTATTCATCCTCATTGCGAGTGCACTGTATCTGCACACTCTGCGACAAGAGAATAACTCCTTGGACTATAATACACTTGTTGTCCCTGCAGGTCAACGCATCCATCTGATCCTTGCCGACAACACCGACATTTGGCTGAATGCCAATAGTACATTGCGTTACCCTACGGAATTTTCCAGGAAGGATAGGACTGTATATTTAGACGGGGAAGCCTTTTTCGAGGTAAGTAAGGACGATAAAAAACCATTCATGGTAAAAACAACTTCGGGAGACATTAAGGTAACCGGCACATCATTCAACGTAGAAGCTTATTCCAAACATGGAGGTTTCGAGACCAGCCTGTTCGAAGGAAGTGTGGAGATTTACAAGAACGATCATAAACTTACTACTCTCAAACCTGATGAAAGAAGCTACCTGAAAGATGGAAAACTATATGTGACCCCAATAACTGACATGGATAAGTATCTCTGGAAAGATGGTTTGATCGCCTTTAATAATAAAAGACTTGAAGATATCCTGCAGTCTCTCGAAAAATATTTTGATATCCGGATACAAATCTCTAACAGCTCGTTACCACAACGCACCTATACCGGAAAATTCCGGCAGTCTGATGGAGTGGATTATGCTTTAAGGGTGCTGCAGAAAAGTATCCATTTTTCCTACCAAAGGGATGAAACAACAGGGATAGTGTATATAAAATAACAACTATTCGGTTAAGCCAAATAAGTATAAGACAAACTGGTTTGCAGAAAACAACTCAGTTTGTTTGAATATACCATGGCGAAGAATAGTCTAACTTTAGTAAATTTAAAATGAAATGCCTATGTAGTAAAGTGATTAAGCAGTAGAAAACTAAAAAATCGGCAGGCGTTGCAGCGCCCACCGATCGGATGTTTTCGTTGACAAAGCCTAAAATTATCTAAGTATCAACTTAAAACAATTACAAATGTATGAAGAAAAACAATTCAATGGGTAGTCAATTAACCGAAAAAATACCCATAAACCATTTTTTATTGATTATGCGCGCAACCTTTATTCTACTATTTACCTGCATATTTTGTGCTATGGCGGAAGTCGGCTATACTCAAAACGCCAGGGTTACGATTAACAAGCGTAATACAACTCTCAAAGGGGTGCTAAACGAAATCGAAAAACAAACCGATTATCTTTTTATCTACAACAATGAGGTGAATACAAATGAAAGGGTGTCGGTCAGAGGAAAGCAGGAAGCAGTCTCAGAAATACTCAATTCCCTGCTCAAGGATAAGGATATTGACTACACTATGGAAGGAAATCATATTATCCTCTCTATCGGAAAATCCGAAGACAATGGTAAGGAAATAGTCACAACCATTGTCCAACAACAAAAAAAACAGATAACTGGAAAAATTACTGACGAGCAGGGAGAATCTATTATCGGAGCTAATATTGTGGAAGTTGGGACAACCAATGGAACGGTTACTGATATAGATGGAAATTTCACTCTTCAGGTAGAAAACGATGCCACAATTCAGGTCTCTTATATAGGCTATCTGGAACAGATTATCAGTGTAAGTGACCAATCCAATTTTAACCTGATATTGATAGAAGATACTCAAGCGTTGGAAGAAGTGGTTGTTGTGGGATATGGGGTTCAGAGAAGGGCATCTGTTACAGGTTCCGTTGCGTCCATTCAGGCTTCAGACATCACAAGTGCCAAAACAGCCAGCGTAACCAATGCGTTAGCAGGAAAACTCCCCGGATTACGCGCAGTTCAAAGAAGCGGTGCTCCCGGAGACGATGCCGCATCAATTGATATCCGGGGCTATGGAAACGCTTTGATTATCGTGGATGGCATTGAGCGGGATTTCAATCAAATAGATGCAAACGATATTGAGTCTATCAGTATTCTAAAAGATGCATCTGCAGCCGTATACGGATTTAAAGGGGCAAACGGAGTAATATTGGTTACAACGAAAAAAGGACAGCAGGGGAAGGCCAAAATAGACTATACAGGATACTATGGTTTTCAGAAAATCACACGATATCCGACACTGATGAACGGGTACGAATATGCGTTACTCTATAATGAGGCTCAACAAAATCTGGGTGTTAACGCTCCCTTTTCAGATGAAGACCTGACGAAATTTAAGAATGGCATTGGTACAACTGATTGGTTTAATGAAACTGTACGAAGCACTATGCCTCAAATGTATCACAACGTAAGTGTTTCTGGAGGAAGTGAAAAAGTTAAATACTTTTTTTCTTTGGGCTTAACAGATCAGGAAGGCATGTATAAATCGAACGATTATAACTTTCAACGATATAATGTCCGATCAAACATAAACGCTGAAATAACCAAGAGTTTAACTGTTGATCTGCAATTAAGTGGACGTCTTGATTCAAGGCAAAAACCCTATGAAGCCGAACCATTGACACGCAGCATACAAATGGCAAGGCCTATTTATTCAATCTATGCCAATGACAACCCTGATTACTGGCAGGTTCCCGGGGACAAGGGAAATCCTATCCATTTATCTGAAATAGACAACGTTGGTTATTCTAATAGGGACAGAAGGGTCTTTAACGGAGCAATATCCTTCAATTGGAAAATCCCTTGGTTACAAGGCCTATCAGCGAAAGCCATGCTGGCATATGACTTTAATAACACGAACAATAAGAACTGGTATAAAGAATACTACGAGTATCTGTACGACGCTAGTACTGATACATATAATGTAGCAGGGAGTCATACGATATCCGAACTAACCGCAAAGAATGAAAATTATTTCAAACCGACACAACAATATTCTTTGAACTACAATAACGAATTTGGGAGTCATGATATTTCAGCTCTATTATTATGGGAATTATATAATGATAGAACTGAATGGGTGGAAGCATATCGTCAATTCTCTATCAGTGCAATTGACCAGATTAATGCCGGAGATAAAGTCAATATAAACAATGGAGGAAATGCCTCAGTATCGGCTCATCAAGGATTTGTAGGAAGGTTCAATTATGCCTATGCGAGCAAATATTTGGCTGAATTGAGTTTCAGATATGACGGTTCATACAAATTTGCACCCGAGAAAAGATGGGGGTTCTTCCCCGCAATTTCTTTAGGATGGAGAATTTCTGAAGAAAGTTTTTTTAAAGAGAAATTTGAAAATGTTGAAAACTTGAAACTGAGAGGTTCATATGGAAAAATTGGTGATGAAGGGGATTTTGCTGCATACCAATATCTATCCGGCTACACCTATCCAAATGGAAATTATGTGTTAGGCAGTGGTGGACTATCAAATGGAGCAAAGGATAAAGGAATGCCCAATCTGAATCTGACATGGTATGAATCCACTACTTTAAACATAGGTTTTGAAGCATCTGCCTATCAGGGATTATTATCTTTAGAATTCGATTATTTTCAACGAAAGAGAGAAGGATTGCTTGCCACTCGCTTGTTAACGTTACCTACGACATTCGGAAGATCTCTTCCGCAGGAAAATTTAAATTCAGATAATACAAAAGGATTTGAGATTGTCGTTGGTCATAGGAATAAAATTTCAGACTTTACATACGATATAAAAGGTAATTTTTCCGCTACCCGTTCTTCGTACGGTCATGTAGAAAGAGCTGAGTCCGCAAACATGTATGACAACTGGAGGAATAACACGAATGATCGTTTTAAATCCATCAGTTGGGGAAAGAAAGTTCTGGGTCAATTTCAGTCCTATGAAGATATTTTGAATTCACCTATACAAGATGGAAATGGAAATAAGTCTCTAATGCCGGGGGATCTGAAATACCAGGACTGGAATAACGATGGAATTATTGACGGGAAGGATGACCAGCCTATTGGGCATGGAGACAATCCCTGGATGTACTATGGTTTAAATTTATTCGGGAGCTATAAAAACATAGATGTTACATTATTTTTCCAAGGCGCAGCCGGACACGAGGTCTTCACAAGTGGAGATTTTATGGATCCTTTTATTCAACAGGGATTAGGCAACGGGTTAAATCTCTGGATGGATAGATGGCATAGGGAAGATCCTTCGGATCCCTATAGTAATTGGATCCCAGGCTTTATGCCCGCCCTTAGACCTGCCGGTTTTCAAGCAAATACCAGTAATAATACATGGACAATGCAAAAAGCAAGTTATTTACGTTTGAAAACCCTTGAAGTCGGTTACTCGTTTTCGGATAACTGGATAAAAGTAGTTGGACTTGAAAAACTCAGACTATATGTAAACTCTTTCAATCTTCTGACTTTTACCAATAATACAGGTATAATGAAATACATGGATCCGGAAAACAGTAATGGCCATTTTAGGTATTATCCACAGATGAAGACATTCAATTTTGGTATCAATCTTACATTTTAGTATTATGAACAAAATATTTATTACATTTTTAGCTATTGTTTGTTTCATTAGTTGTAGTGATTTTTTAAATAAAGAATCGTTTGATATCATTACTCCGGAACAAGTTTGGAAAGAGCCTAAATTAATTAACGGTGTTCTGGTTAATCTATATGACGGATTACAAGTGGAAGACTTTAATTACTGGTATAGAGATGCATGGAGATTAATGAATCCTACTTCAATGTCTGACGAGGCGCAGGGATCATTCCAGAAAGACCCTCTGTTTGATAATGGAAGTGCTACATATACCTACGAAGATGCATTATTCGAACAGAAATTCTCCAGTCGATATGTATTCATACGTAATTGTAATGACTTTTTAGAGCAGTTGGAGAGTGCAGAATCATTATCTTCTTCTCAAAAGGAACAGCTAAGTGCAGAAGTGAGATTCTTGCGGGCAATGCATTACTTCACATTGGTAAAAAGATACGGTGGTGTCCCACTTATCACAGCACCACAGGTATATGACCCCTCCAATCTTGAGTCATTGGCGGTTAGTAGGAACAAGGAAGTAGAGATTTATGATTTTATAGTTAGAGAATGTCAGGAAATATCTGAAATTCTTCCTGATATAAGACCTGAATCAGAGAAATATCGTGCTAATAAAGGAGCCACACTGGCTTTATGCTCAAGAGCTGCGCTCTATGCGGCCTCTATAGCCAAGTATGGTACAGTCCAATTGGATGGTGTAGTAGGAATAAATCAAAATGAAACTACACGGTTTTATCAGTCTTCTTATGATGCCTCCAAGGCCTTATTAGATCTGGGCATCTATTCACTCTACGAGAAAAATCCCAACGACAAGGTCCAGAATTATTATGAAATATTCATAAAAGGCAATGGTGACAATGGTGAATATATTTTCCAAAAGCAGTACAATGTAGCAGGAGGAAAAGGTCATGATTGGGATAAACGGAATGCTCCATTCTCATACCGAGGAGGTGGATGGGGATGCGGGATGGCTCCTACCCTGGAAATGATTGAAACCTATGAATATATTGATGGCACCAACGGAGAATTAAAGATAGAAGAAAATGGAGCTCCTCTAAGATTCTCTGATCCTTATTCTCTTTTTGAGGGTAAAGATCCAAGATTATTCGCTTCTGTATATCTTCCTGGATCACCCTGCAAAGACAGTGAAATTGAATGGATTAGAGGAATTATTGTTTCTGATACCGAAAGGCATCAAGCTACAAACCAACCCGATGGTGGAAACACAGTTGTAGTGGATGGCGTAATATACAGTACAAGTGGTAAGGATGGTGGTGCCGACGCTGGTGATGCTTCTAAAACCGGATTTTATCAAAAGAAATTCTGGGACGAGACGCTTACCGATATGAATATGGGCAAATCCGAAACTCCCTGGCCTGTTTTTCGTCTGGGGGAAATCTATTTAAATCTTGCGGAAGCAGCATTTGAACTGGAGAAAAAAGACGAAGCATTATCGGCCATTAATAAAATCAGAGAGAGGGCAGGAATTGTAAAACTGACTGACATATCAGTAGAAAAAATTCGTCATGAAAGAAAAGTAGAATTGGCTTTTGAAGGACATCGTTTTTGGGACATGAAACGTTGGAGGATTGCCCATCTTGACGTTAGCCAAGGAGGTCTAAATGGTTTTAAGGGTTCTGCATTATACCCGTGGTTTGATATCAGGGATGGCAAATTCATTTTCGAAAAAAATGCGAATACTCCCAAACAAACAAGAATTTTCCTGGAAAAAAATTATTACACAAGAATCCATAATGAAGATATGAACTCAAATCCGAAATTGGTTCAGAACCCAGGATATACAAACTAAATATTTTTATTTTAATATTGAGATGACATGAAAAAAAATATTATAATATCACTATCTTTCTGTTTTCTATTATTAATAAGCCTGAATGGATGTATTCATGGCTTAGATAACTATGATGCACCAAACGGAGGTATAAAAGGTTTTATTCTGGATGAAGAAACGAATAACCCCATACCATTCCCCGTACAGGGATCCACAGGTGTTATTGTAAAAATGTATGAGCAAAACACAAACGCGACGCAGTCTGTGGATTTCTATGCCAAATATGATGGAAGTTATGAAAATTCAAAAATTTTCAACAATGAATACAAGATTGTTGTGGATGGTCCTTTTGTAAATCCATGCGAAGGGACAGTAAAAGTGAATGGTGCTACTATGTTTGATCTCAAGGCCACTCCATTTTCAAGAATTGAAGCTTCAGCTAATTATGCTAATGGAACTGTCACGATTCAATATGAAGTAAAACCAACAAACGACTCTTTTACTGTCGATAATGTTTTCGGTTATTGGAATTTTGCTCCCGGAGTAGATGATGGTGCAGCTAATTATGCTAAAAAAGTAACCACCAAAGACATTCAGGGCCAAATATCATTTGATTTAAAGAATGACAATGTCTTTAAATCAAATGAATATAAAATCATCTCAAACGGGAATAAGATATATGTTCGGATTGGAGCTGCCATTAAAGGAAAAATCAACTATAGTACAATAATAGCTGTTCAACTTTAACATATATCTTTCAATGATTAAAAAATACTTTCATAGTTACATTATTTAAATCTGCATCTTAGCAAATACTCATTAATATTCAAACTCATCCAAATCAGAAAAAATATCCTCTTGATTTGGTCGCCTCCGGTCAGGGATTACCGATCAGACCCAATAGGGACTAACAGTCCTGAGATGAGGTCTGATCGGCTAATACCTTCGGGTACCCGGATTAATGCGGGAAAAACGATCACGATGCCCACAGGAGCGGCAAGGATGTTTAATGCAGTCCCTTACGGCACTCACAGGACAAGGGTGTTGAGAAGGAGATGAACTATTGAAATCAATTGAAATAAAAAACATGATGCGAGAAACTCTTTTTTTTATAGCTTTCTTATTTACCTGCCTGTGCTACGGACAAGAGATAAAGAATGAACGTCTTTATGATTGTATACTGAGTTCACGTGATGGACATGGTGGAGAATATACCTGGAAGATGAGAAGGGCAGGAGAAGTTCACAGTAAGGCCGAAGATGTTTCCACACCAAAGGTGTCTACAGACGACTGGATACCGGCCATCGTCCCGGGGACTGTACTAAACTCATTGGTGCATAACAAAATCTATCCGGAACCCTACTATGGTTTGAATAATAAACTGGAATCAAATCTAATTCCGGATATATACCATGTAGGTCGTGACTTTTATACCTACTGGTTTCGTACCGAATTTGAAACGCCAACAGCTCATTTTAAAAATAGAAAAACGTGGTTGCAGGTCGACGGCATTAATTATCGTGCCGAGATATGGCTGAATGGTAACATGGTTGGAAATATCGCCGGTATGTTTTATCAGGACCACATTGATATTTCTGATTATATTTATCTCGACAAAAAAAATATATTGGCAGTAAAGGTCTATCCTGTGGATGTACCAGGTACGATTAAATCAAAAGGTAAAAAAACTATCGGAGCATTGAATGATGAATTCCAGAACGGAGGAAACGGAGAAATTGGGAAAAACGTCACACAACTCATGACAGTCGGTTGGGATTTCACCTATTTGGATGGTATCCGCGATCGAAATACGGGTATTTGGAAAGATATCTCTATTTATACAACAGGAAATGTTAGTTTACGCCATCCTTTTGTAAAGTCGGATTTATCTAAACCTGATTATAATGTCTCAAGACAGACAATATCCGTTGAAGTGATTAACCCGAATAACAATTGGACGATACAGGATGTTACAATTGTAGGAGAAATCAAGGATGAAAACGTGCGCTTTGAAAAGCAAGTCCAATTAGCCAGGGGAGAGCGAAAAGAGATATCTTTTAGTCCGGAAGAATATCCGCAATTGGTTTTAAAGAATCCACGTTTATGGTGGCCGATTAATAAAGGGAAGCAAGAACTCTACAACCTGTCACTAAAAATTCTGGATAAGGATAAAAACCTTATAGATTCGATCTCTACCCGTTTTGGCATACGTGAAATCACTTCCAATACGGCTACTCCTGATAAATCCCGAACATTTTACATAAACGGGAAACCTATTTTTATAAGAGGAACAAACTGGCTCCCGGAAAACATGCTCAGAAACTCGGAAGAACGTACATATGCACAACTTCGCTATACAGCTCAAGCCGGGATAAACCTGATACGTTTCTGGGGAGGAGGCATTACAGAATCCGATTATTTCTTCCAACTATGTGATGAATTGGGAATCATGGTCTGGACGGAATTCTGGATGACTGGGGATACCAAACATCCTGTCGATGAGAGTATCTATTACAATAACGTGACCTCAACAGTCAAACGGATTCGGAACCATCCCTCTTTAGCGTATTATGTTTCTTCCAATGAATCCACAGAAATGTCCTATACCGAAGCATTAATCCAGAACCTGGATGGAACCCGCGGATATCAAATGCAATCGGAGTGTTGTGGAGTTCACGATGGCAGTCCATATAAGCAGGTCAATATCATGTGCCATTACGAAAATACAGCTTCAGACAGAGGTAGTCGTATAGACGGCTTTAATCCTGAGTATGGTGCACCATGCCTGCCAACGGTAGAATGTTTACGTGAAATGATGGACGAAAAAGATTTGTGGCCCATTAATAAGGAGGTATGGGATTATTCGGATGGTAACGGATTTCATTTAATGACCGGAATGTACCGCGATATGGTAAATGAGTACGGAATTTCGAAAAGTATAGATGAATTTGCAGAAAAGGGTCAATTGGTGGGAGCTTTTAATTATAAAAGTATATGGGAGGTATGGAATTATAACAAATTGAACCAGGGTGACCGCTATTGTTCCGGATTTTTGTTTTGGTATCATAATCCCCCGATTCGTCAGGTTTGTTCGAGAATGTGGGATTGGTCGTTGGAACCGACGGCAGCACTTTATGCCGCACAAAATGCTTGTGAACCCCTGCACCCCCAATTCGATTTTTTGAGAAACACGGTTTCTGTAGTCAACGATTATTACCGATCTTTTACGAATTATAAAGTGCTGGCTGATGTGTATGATTTGAACGGGAAAAAAGTTTTCTCAAAAGAAATGACCGTGAATCTACCGGAGGATGGAGTTGCAAAAGATCTTTTTACGATAGATTTTCCACCAACTATTACGAGTGTTCACTTTATTAAGTTGAGGCTTCTGGATGAAAAAGGCACGGAAGTGGGCAATAATTTTTATTGGCGATCTAATTCGCATTACGAAGGACGTAAAACATTAACAGGCCCAACAACCTCCGGCTTTCAGGATTTATCAAAGTTAAAACAGACTAAATTGGAGATAAGCTATCGTGAACATAAAGAAGAAGAGTGTTATTTAATAGACATAGAGGTCAAAAATACTTCACGCACAATTGCATTCTTTACACAACTTCAACTTCTTGATGAGAATGATAAGCCAATACGTCCATCTTTTTATTCCGATAATTTCTTTTCACTGCTACCCGGAGAAAGAAAAGCAATTCGAATCGAAACAAACGCTCAGAAATTAGTCGCGAACTCAAAACTTATTTTAAAGGGATGGAATGTAAAAAAAGAAATTTACAATTTGTGTCACCACTAAAAAATTAGGATAACAATTACAACTACAAATTTTATAACTACTATATTTTTTGCTTATTTATGAAAAAAAAATATTCAATTTTTATTTTACTGCTTATTACAGTTATAGCCGGATCCTGTAGTAATGCAAAACAACAGTCCTCAGAAGAGAAAGCTAAATTACCCCAATGGGCCATAGGACCTTTTGAACGTCCTGAAAATCCTAATCCTGTTATTTCTCCTCTTCCGACGAAGTTTTATTGCCCGATGAAGGGTGATACTATAAAATGGGAAGAAAGCGATACTTTCAATCCTGCAGCAACAGTAAAAGAGGGAAAGATCGTAGTGCTTTACAGGGCCGAAGACAATTCAGCTCAAGGGATTGGTAAGCGTACGTCCCGTATCGGGTATGCCGAATCGAAAGACGGCATAACGATGGAACGCCGTACAGAACCGGTGCTTTTCCCCATGGAGGATGCTTTCAAATCCATCGAGTGGCCGGGAGGTTGTGAGGACCCCCGGGTTGCCATGACAGAAGATGGGCTCTATGTAATGCTTTACACAGCATGGAACCGGGAGACGCCCCGTCTGGCCGTAGCGACATCCCACGATTTAATTCAATGGGAAAAGCACGGCCTCGCTTTTGGCAAAGCCTATAATGGGCGCTTCGAAAACCTGGCCTGCAAATCGGCATCCATTGTCACTAAAGTAAAAGATGGTCAATTAGTTATTACAAAATTTAATGGAAAATACTTTATGTACTGGGGCGAACATGCTGTATGTGCTGCCGTTTCTGACGATCTTATCAATTGGGAACCCGTACTGAATGAACAAAATGAATTGAAGGAAATCGCTAAACCTCGAAAAGGATTTTTCGATAGCAGACTGACCGAGTGTGGACCACCGGCAATTATTACTCAGGATGGGATCGTGTTGATGTATAATGGTAAAAATGGAGATGAAAAGGATGGAGATACAGATTATCCGGCAGGCTCTTATTGTGCCGGACAGTTTCTATTCGATCTCAATGATCCTTATAAAATATTGGATCGTTTGGATAAACCGTTTTTCTATCCTGATGCACCGTTTGAAAAGAGTGGACAGTATAAAGACGGGACCGTCTTCATTGAGGGACTAGCCTATCTCGATAATCGATTTTACCTCTATTACGGATGCGCCGATTCACATGTGGCTGTAGCTATTAATGATGCAAAGAAAAAGAATATGAACAAGTAACAATTATTTTTGAATTCTTTTACTCATGGAGTAAGCAGTTTGATATCGAATTTCGGTGAAAGTATAGGGTACAGGGTGGCAGGAAGAACTTTCTTGTTGCCCTGTACATATCATTATTCATACCGCTTAGAATAGATATTCTTCAAAATTGTATATTTTTGCAATGGTGTGAATAAAAAAATGGAAATTATAAATTTGCCGTTTGTTTCAGATGATGGGATATCCTTTCCGATGGCACGTAGTGCCTGAAAATGGATAATATCGATATTGAAAATCAAAAATATAAATTTATTTGTATGCACAAAAAATGGATCATTGTTTCACTTTTCATCGTGATCGCTTTCACGTTGAATGCCCAGAAACTCTCTTTTAAGAAAGACAGGACATTCAAGATCGTACAGTTTACCGACATGCATTACATGCATGGGAATCCGAAATCAGACACAACCCTGATGCTTATACCCAGGATACTGGATGAAGAGAAGCCTGATATGGTGGTATTTACCGGCGACATCGTAACAGGGAAACCGGTAGAGGAAGGTTGGGATGCCGTAACAAAATTCGTGATCGATCGCAAGATACCATTTGCCGTAACTTTGGGTAATCACGATCATGAACAGGGTGTAACAAGGGAAGAGATTGCTGATATTGTTACCGCCTACCCTTTCAACATCAACAGGTTGTCGGATGTCAGCAGAGGTAGGGTAATGGACAATGTGATTCCGGTCTATAGCAGTGAAAAACCACTGAAAGAAGCAGCTCTGATCTACTGTTTCGATACAGGAGCCTATTCCACGATAGATGGTGTAAGTGGTTACGATTGGGTAACCACCAGGCAGATAGAATGGTATCGGGAACAAAGTATCCATTATACCGTCAAAAATAATTTCCAGCCGCTACCCGCCCTCGCCTATTTTCATATTCCGTTGCCTGAATACCGGTTAGCATTCAACGATGAAAAGAACGTACGCTATGGGGAAAGAAAGGAAGACGAATGCCCTCCCGGACTTAATTCGGGTATGTTCCTATCGATGAAGGAGATGGGGGATGTTATGGGCACATTTGTGGGACATGACCATGTGAATGATTATGTAGTAAATTACTATGGTATAGCCTTGGCTTACGGGCATTTCAGCGGTTGGAAGACCACCTATACCCCTGAAATCAACGGAGCCCGCGTAGTAGTGCTCAAGGAAGGAAAACGGGCATTCGACACATGGCTCCACCAGTTAGATGGAACTATTCGGCACAAGGTTTCGTATCCGGCAGAGTTTACCAATCCGGGGAGATAGTTTTTTCATAAAAGAAATACTTACTTATTCAGTGGCAGAATTTATTCCTTGTCATCGAATATTTATTTGGTGCTTTCTTGGGTTATATCAAAATTACCATTCAAAGTTCTCCGTGGACGATAAACTCAAATCCTTTATTTAAGTTTTGACTTTATTTATTATTCTTGATGACAGTTTCCAACCAAACAATCATTTCATCTAAATATGTTTCTATAATATTCCAAACTATCTCATAATCAACTCCAAAATAATCATGGACTATTCTATTACGAAATCCACGTATTCTTGTCCATTCAATCTCCGGATTTTTGTCTCTAAAATCCGGGACAATCCGATTTGCGGCTTCCCCAATTATTTCGAAATTTCTAACAACCGCATCTTTGGTCTTATCATCCGCTAAAAATGAATTATAATCATGACCTTTTACATATCGCTTAATCTTTTGAGCAGATTGCAACATATCATCTAACAGGAACAAAATATCACGTTTAGACATATAGTAGATCCGAACCTATTGATTCTAAATATTTTTCTTTAATACCATTTTTTGAAACCAAATCCACCTTAAATCCAAGAATGTCTTCCAATTCTTCGGCTAAATCAATAAATCTTACGCCAATCTTGTCAGAAAACTCGACAAGAATATCCAAATCGCTGGAATCGTTTTGTTCTCTTCTAGAATAAGAGCCAAAAATCGCCATTGATTTAATAGGATAACTATCAAATAATCTGCTTTTATGATTATACAAAGCACGTGTTACTTCTTCTAATGTCCTCATAACACAAAAATACTATTTCTTATCCAATCACAAAATTCATTCACTCATTTTTTATGTTTTTGATTAAATTAGAGACGCTTAAAAAATTGGTAGTTTTCTCGTAAATCGACCGGATTCATTTTATTTAATTATTTTTGTCCACGGAATAAAAACCCTCAACAATGAACAATACACGTAACATGAAAAAACGATTAAAGTAAAATGAGTATCGTTACACTCTCTATCCTGGTTCTGCTGGGCATCGTACTTATCGTGATACTCACTTCCGTCACGAAACTAAACGCGTTTGCTTCGCTGTTTATCGTGGCCCTGTTGTTGGCCATGATCACCCTCCCTGATAAAGATGTGGTCGGAATCCTGAAAGAGGGGTTTGGGAGTACCATGGCATCCCTCGGGTTTCTGATTATTTTCGGGACGATTATTGCCGTGGTGTTGGAAAAAACAGGCGGTGCCATAAGCATCGCTAATTATATTTTGTCGAAGACAGGACACGGTAAAGCCGCTTCAGCAATGGACTGGCTTCATTTTTCATATTGTGATAAAAAAAGATGAGAAAGAAAGCCGAAGAAATATTTCTCGCCGGAGTTGAAAGTGTTTTGCCTGAAAAATTGATTCAAAGACAAATAAAACGGAATGATGATATACTGCAAATTACCGGTAAATCATACCCGTTATCCCGATTCAGGCATATTTACGTTTTGGCAGCCGGAAAAGCAGCCGCTTTAATGGCTAAAGAAACCGAACAAATTTTAGGCGACAAAACAACAGGGGGGCACGTTGTTACCAAATACGGGCACGAAACAAATTTAAAATACCTGAAACTTACCGAAGCGGGACATCCGATACCGGACGCTGAAGGCGTGAAAGGGACACGAAAAATGCTGGACATTGCCCGGCAAGCCGGTGAAGAAGACCTGGTTGTCTGTCTGATATCGGGCGGTGCATCAGCACTGATGGCGGATTTCCTTGAAGGAACCACGCTCGATGACCTGAGACATGCAAATGAACTGCTGGTAAAATGCGGTGCTGATATTACCGAAATAAATGCCGTGCGCAAACATCTTTCGAACGTGAAAGGCGGACAACTTGCCAAAACGCTTTATCCGGCAACAACCGTTTGCCTGATTTTATCGGATGTTACCGGTGACCGCCTCGATGTCATTGCTTCCGGCCCTACCTTCGGGGACACCAGCACTTTTGCCGACGCCTGGGCAGTCATCGAAAAGTATTCGCTGGAAAATTCTTTCCCGTCTCCCATGCTGAACCATTTGAAAAAAGGATTGACCGGTTTAATTCCCGAAACACCCAAGCCGGACGATGCTATTTTCAGGAACGTCCAAAATTACATAATCGGGAATAACTTACTGGCACTTGAAGGTGCGTCGCGTAAAGCACATGAGCTTGGTTTTAAAACCTATATCATTACTGACAAGCTAAAGGGAGATTATACGAATGTAGCTGATTTTATTCTGAAAACAATCGAAAATTACCAACAAGCTGCCGGCAAAAAGCCCGTTTGCCTGCTTTTTGGGGGTGAACCGACTGTAAAAGTTTCGGGAAATGGATCGGGCGGGCGCAATCAGCACCTGGCCTTGTATTTATCTACTAAAATTGATCACAAAAAACACATTACCATCTTATGTGCAGGAACAGACGGTACAGATGGACCGACCGATGCCGCGGGAGCCGTTGTTGATAATGAAACGATAGTTACTGCGGTGAAGAAAAATATCGATCCCCGGCTTTTTCTCCAAAATTCCGATTCTTACCATTTTTTCCAACAAGCCGGCGGTCATATTATCACCGGAAACACACGGACGAATGTAATGGATATGGTAGTAGTCGTGATGGAAGCTTTACCGCTTCCATAGTTTTTCCATTTCTTCAAGCGATTTACCTTTGGTTTCAGGAACCATCTTCCATACGAATAATGCTGAAATGACAGCCATCAACCCATAAAAACCATAAGTCATTCCACTGCTGAATTCCATCATTGCAGGATATGTAGAAGAAATCAGATAATTGGCGAACCACTGAAAAGCAACGGCTACCGCTACGGCCTGCCCACGGATCTTGTTCGGAAAGATTTCTGATATCAGCACCCAACAGATCGGACCCCATGACATCATAAAAGAGGCAGTATATATAATGATAAATATTAATGTACCAATACCTATAATATTATTAAAAGCCAATGCCGATATGGCAAACATGCCTATAGCCATCCCTATCGATCCTGTAATAAGAAGCGGTTTCCTACCCCACTTATCAACGGAAAGAATAGCGACAACCGTAAAGACAACATTCACAAAGCCCATTACGATAGTCTGCAACATTGAAGCATCTTTGGCCGCTCCCATACTTTCAAAAATACGGGGAGCATAATAAAGCGCTACATTTATCCCTACAAATTGCTGAAAGACCGATAAAAGAATACCTATAATTATCACTATTTTTCCATATGAGAATAGCTTTGCCCTTTCAGTTGTCTGCCCTATAGACTGCTTAATCTCTGAGAAAATCGTTTGCGTTTTCAGCTTGTCGCTATAAATTTTGTTCAAAACCGACATTGCCTGTTCATTCCGGTTTGACAGCACCAGAAACCTCGGCGTCTCGGGAACCAGAAGTAATAAAACCCCGAATAATGCCGCAGGAATAGCTTCCGACGCAAACATATACCTCCATCCTACGGTATTTATCCATTCTATACTCTGTCCATATGCAATTGCCCAATTCACAAAGTACACCACCAACATTCCGAGGATAATGGCAAACTGGTTGAATGAAACCAGTCGACCGCGGATATCAGCAGGCGCTATCTCGCTGATATACATAGGCGATACTGCTGAAGCAAGTCCTACCCCAATACCTCCAAGGATACGGTAGAAATTAAACATCAGCAGTAATCCTATCGAGGGTTCTCCACTGGTAAAGAATAATACTTCCGGATAACCCGATCCTAAGGCGGAGAGGAAAAAGAGTACCGAGGCAAATAACAATGTCCTCTTACGTCCAAGGCGGTTCGAAAAGAATCCCGACAAAACTCCCCCGATTATGCAACCGATCAATGCACTCGACACTGTCGCTCCATGTATCAGGGAATTCAGGCCCAACGGTCTGATAAGAAAGGCTTCGATAGATTTCTCCGCTCCCGAAATAACCGCCGTATCATACCCAAAAAGTAATCCTCCCAGGGTAGCAACCAATGTGATACCAAACAAATAAGGTTTATTATACTGTTTTATCATGTTTCAGAAAATAAAACAATGAAAGAGGGTGTCCGACAAAGTCTTCATGGGTTCAGTATCCTGATGGATCGGGAGGAAGACCGGGACACACTCTTTTCATTGTACGTTTTGTTTTAGATATACATATTTACAATTGCCTCATACAACTCCTGCTTGCCGCTGATCTGTTCCGGTTCACGTCCTGATGCCAACGCATATGCACGCATATCTTCCAGTGAGAGCTTCCCTTCCTCGAATTCTTTCCCCTTACCACTGTCGAAAGAGGCGTATCTCTCTTTCCGCATCTTGATGTAGGGCGATTCTTCAAGGATGGCCGCTGCCGCCTCCAATGCACGTGCAAAGGCATCCATACCGGCAATATGTGCGATGAAAATATCTTCCAGATCAGTAGAATCACGACGGGTCTTGGCATCGAAATTTGTCCCGCCTCCCTGCAATCCTCCGCTTTGCAGGATGACAAGCATGGCTTGTGTCAGTTCGTACACATCCACAGGAAACTGGTCGGTATCCCATCCATTCTGATAATCCCCCCTGTTGGCATCGATAGATCCAAGCATACCGGCATCTGCCGCACATTGCAGGTCATGTTCAAACGTATGGCCGGCAAGGGTGGCATGGTTCACCTCAATATTCAGTTTGAAATCCTTATCGAGGTTATGGGCACGAAGAAACCCTATCACGGTTTCCGCATCATAATCATATTGGTGTTTAGTGGGTTCCATCGGCTTCGGTTCGATAAAGAAAGTACCTTTAAAACCCTTTGCTCTGGCGTAATCGCGTGCTTTGGTAAGCATCATGGCCAGATGCTCTTTTTCACGTTTCATATCGGTATTCAGCAAACTCATATAACCTTCGCGTCCTCCCCAGAATACGTAATTCTCACCTCCCAGTTCAATGGTAGCGTCCAGGGCATTTTTGATCTGCGTAGCGGCATAAGCCACACTGTCAAAATTGGGATTGGTAGCCGCACCGTTCATGTAGCGCTTGTGACCGAAGACATTGGCCGTACCCCAAAGCAGTCTGATACCGGTTTCGTTCATTTTCTGCTTGATATAGGCCACAATAGTCTTCAGATTGGCTTCGTACTCCTCCAGAGAATTGGCTTCATCTACGAGATCCACATCATGGAAACAGAAATATTCGATACCTACTTTCTGCATGAACTCGAAACCGGCATCAACTTTCTTTTTAGCTCTTTCCATCGCATCACTACCGTTGTTCCATTCAAAATCTTTGGTCTCCACTCCAAACGGATCTCTCGCTTCGGCGCAAAGCGTATGCCAATAAGCCATTGAAAATTTGAACCAATCCTTCATCTTGCGCCCGTAAACGACTTTTTCGGCATCGTAATACCGGAAGGCCAACGGATTTTTGCTCTCTTTACCTTCAAATTCTATCTTTCCAATTCCAGGAAAAAATTCCTCTATTTTCTTTTCTGCGTCCATAATGTAAATTTATTAAAAGATTATTATACTATTATTTTATGATATCAGGGATTTCCAGCGTTGGTATGCATTCATATATTGACCTTTATTCTTATTATCCGGTTCCACGGTCATGATTTTTTTCAATGAGGAGAATGCTTCTGTAGGCGACACATATATTCCCGCACCGATACCGGCAGCTTTTGCCGCACCTGCTGCTCCGTCGGTATCAAACAGTTCGATGACCGCACCACTTACTGAGGCAAGCGTTTCCCTGAACAGCGGACTGAGGAACATATTGGCATTTCCTGCGCGAATGACCCGGATATCCATCCCAATCTCCTGCATGATCTCCATTCCGTACTGGAAGGAAAAAACGATTCCCTCCTGGGCCGCCCGTAACAAATCGGAGCGGGAATGAATATTGAAATTAATACCATGGAACGAACAGTCCACATTCCGGTTTTCCAGTACACGCTCCGCACCGTTCCCGAAAGGGATTACCGAGAGGCCTCTTGCGCCGATGGGCGATTGCGCCGCAAGTGTATTCATCTCATTATAATCTATCTGTCCCGGCATAATATTTTTCTTTATCCATGAATTCAGAATACCCGTACCGTTGATACAAAGCAAAACACCTAATCGGGTACGATCCGGTTCATGATTGACATGCGCAAATATATTCACCCTTGACAAGGGATCATATTTTACCTCATCCAACACTCCGTAAACGACACCTGATGTACCGGCAGTAGAAGCAATCTCTCCGGGATTAAAGACATTCAGGGAAGCAGCATTATTGGGTTGATCTCCTGCCCGGTAGCTGACAGGTGTTCCAGGCCGGAGACCAAGCTCTCTTGCCGCGGAGTCAGATATCCGGCCTTGTATGCCGAACACCGGCGTTATATCGGGGATCAGCTCTTTCTCGAATCCGAAATAATCCAGGATATCCTGCGATATACGATTCTCTTTAAAATCCCAGAATATTCCTTCGGACAATCCCTCCACAGTAACCGATATCTCATCTGTCAACCTCATGGCAATATAATCGCCCGGCAACATGATCTTGTAAATACGCTCATATATCTCCGGTTCATTCTCTTTTACCCATGCCAGTTTTGAGGCCGTAAAGTTTCCGGGAGAATTCAATAGATGGGATAAAACCTTCTCTTGCCCGATCGAATGAAAAGCCTTCTCACCAAAAGGTACTGCCCGGCTGTCACACCAGATAATGGATGGACGTAGCACCTCCCTGTTTTTGTCTACCATCACCAATCCGTGCATCTGCCATGAAATACCGATGGCTTTAATATCCTGAGGGTCTGCTTTCGATTGTTCGAGTACTGAAGCGGTAGACAATCTAAGGTTAGTCCACCACATCTCAGGGTCTTGCTCGGCCCAGCCCGGCTGTGCGGCATACATCGGCATCTCTGCCTTGGGATAAAAATCGGATATCACGGTTTTTCCGGTTTCAATTTCCACCAAAGCAGCTTTTACAGAGGAACTCCCTATATCATAGCCTAATAAATACATAATTCATTCTTTTTTAATTATTTAAATGGGTTGCATACTCGTTTCCCTGATCATTTCCCATACCTCCGGGTAATCACGGAACAAAGCTAAGCAGATTCAGTGTAATTTCCTCTTATAGAGGAAGTAAAAATATCATCACATGGCAAATCCGTTGAATCCTCCGTCTATGGTGATGGTTGTCCCGGTCACAAAGGATGAGGCATCGCTCACTAAATAGTGGATTGCCCCGCACAGTTCCTCGGGTTTTCCCATCCGTTTGAAGGGCGTCTGGCGTATGACATCCTCTCCCCGTTGGGTGTAACTACCATCGGGGTTTGTGAGCAAATCCCGGTTCTGTTCGGTGATAAAGAAACCCGGTGCTATGGCATTTACCCGTATCCCCTCGCCAAATTTGGCAGCCACCTCATTGGCCAGGAACTGCGTGAAGTTGGTGACCCCCGCTTTTGCCGCGGCATATCCGGCTACGCGTGTCATCGGACGGAAGGCGGCCATCGACGAGAAATTAATGATATTCCCCTTTTTTTGTTCCACCATGGGTTTGAGAAAAACCCTGGAAGGCAGCACGGTGCCGGTTAGGTTCAACCGGACCACCTTGTCGAATTCATCCAGATCCAGATCGAAAAAGGTTTGTGCGGGACTGATGTTGGCTCCCGGCATATTCCCACCGGCTGCATTGAGCAATGCGTCGATACGCCCGTACCGTCCCAATATCTCTTCCCTGTTCCGTACCAGCACAGCTTCGTCCAGCACATCAGTTCTCAGGAACAGCGCTTCCTTGCCTTCCGATTTGATTTTGTCTACACTCCCCCTGCCTGCCTCTTCCCGGCGCCCCAGGATAACTATTCTGGCGCCCTGGCCTGCCAGGTAGGATGCAATTACACTTCCCAGTACGCCTGTACCTCCCGTAATAACGATAACTCTCCCCTCTATACTGAATAAATTTTCCATCGCCAAACTATTTTTTCCTGTTATAATACTATTTTCTATTTTTCGAAATTGTTTCCCGGGTGTACTGATGTGGCATACATACCTACCGTTGCCCCGACAAATCCACCGGCTTTTTCGGTTGTCAGGAATGCCGTATCGATCTCTTCCGCTACGGTCATCCGGGTTCCATCCACGTATGTGACGTCAAAACGGAGATATGTATTCTCTGCTTTTATACTCAATATTACCGGAGTTGCGGCATATTCATCGGGGATGGCCTGTGAATACAGACGAGCGGGCACGGATTCTCCGTCAGCAAGGTAAAGGACGATCACGGGTTGATCGCCGTCCATTGTTTTTCCCAGAATGATATTGTACTTTTCGTTCTGGAAACAACATATTCCGGCTAATTCCGTTTCGGATTGCGGTACAAAGTCCATTTCCACCGAAAACTCAAAATCCAGGTGCTGGATACGTCTTCCGATATAAGCCGGATTATCAATATCATAGATACGTCTTTGTATGGCATCTATTTTCATTGCATCATCCTCGATCCTCCACCATGGGTCGATGGGCGTTCTTACGAACAACCAGTCGTAACCAAGCTTCTTCGATCCGAAACGATCCTCCCATACGAAATTCCCCGTCAGGAAGTTCGGAGCGGGCGACAGGTCCGGTTTATCGACCACCACAGGTACAGATTCTCCTTGCGGCAGAATAACGGGAAACCCGTTTTCCCATGTAACGGGCAACAGAAATGTTTCCCTGCCCGTATAATAATAATTTCCTTTATACGGACGACATCCCAGAAAAACGGCATACCATTCTCCCTCCGCTGTTTCTATGATATCGGCATGTCCGGTCGAGGTCACAATCTCCGGTCTGTCTTCCGGTAAATCTTTCTGCGTAAGGATCGGATTATTCTCATAGGGAATAAACGATTCATCCAGGCTATTCGCACTGAAGATTACTTCCCTATGGTTCACAGAAGTTCCTCCTTCCGCACACATCAAATAATATTTTCCGTTTATTTTATACAGGTGCGGCCCTTCTATCCAGATCGGTTTTTGCGATTTATCCACCCCTCCGTCGATGATCATCTTCGCTTCGCCGAAAGTCTGATCCGTTGCGGGATCAAAGCGGTGTAACCAGATGGCTCGATGCCCGTCATATTCGGGTTCGCCCTGGGGAGCCTCGTTGTTCACAATGTATCCTGATCCGTCCTCATCGAAAAACAGGGACGGATCAATGCCTCCCACCGCGGGGAGGGTAATGGGTTCAGACCATTCCCCTTTGAACGGGTCATCGGTTTTGACCAGAAAGTTCCCAAGCCCGTCCACGCATGTCGTGATGACATAAAAGGTATCGTTGTGCGGATTGTATTCGATAGCCGGCGCATAAATGCCACCGGAAAGCCGGATACCATCGAGTTTCAGTTGTGACGGCCGGTTCAGTACAAAGCCTATTTGCGTCCAGTTGACCAGGTCGCGACTGTGGAAAATCGGAATTCCCGGATAATACGAGAACGACGAATTGACGAGAAAGAAGTCGTCTCCTTTGCGGCAGATACTCGGATCGGGATAGAACCCGCTCAGGATGGGATTGAAGTACTGCCGCTGTGGGTCGATCTCCTTATCGAAACGGGCATCGTTCCCGGTATAAACGGCATTCCTGAACACAGCGGAATTCGTTTTGTCCGTATTACTGCATGCCACGAACGCTAAATAGAGCAATGTACTTATATATACGATCTTTCTCATAGGTAAGGTTTCAGTTATGATGTCTCAAATCCAGTTTTATTTTTTTCAGATCGTCCAGTTCATGCACAGGCCGTTCGATGTCGTAAGGGATCGGTCTGCCCGAATATGTCTGGAAGTACAGGAGGCAGGCGTCTTTCCACCAGACGGCATCGCGCGCATGTATTTTCAACCGCGACTGCACATGACGGAAACGGTCTCCGTCGATATAATTCTCCATCCTGTCCCATATTTTCTGGAATTCGCGCACCTGCTGCACACCCGTGTCATACCGGTAGCACAACTCATCCCAAAGCGTGCGCCCGTTCTTCATCGGATGGTCCCAGGGCACATGATGGAACCAAAGGAGAAGATCTTCGGGGCAGGTTGCGATATCGTTGAAATATTCCTTTAACGGAGCATGATACTGCGAAACGGCATCGCTGCCCCCGGTCGTGCGGTCGAATCCGATCCCTTCTTCACAGGCATTATGGTAATACTTAGGCAACCAGTCGGGACGTGCGCCCGGGATATCGCACCAGGGTTCCGGCCCGTAATGATGATCCCATGCGAAAATATGATGCAATCCCAGAGGCATCATATAATTGACAGCGGCACCCCATGAGTCAAGCATCATCTCTTTCACGGGGATGACGAAGGCCTCGTCCCGGGTGAACGTCATGCGCAACCACTCATCCGCAATCTCATCTGCGGTCAGCCTATGATTCCATGCCAGCCGGCCAAATGCGTACCAGTTCGCTTGCGCAAAATGATGTCCGCACCAATTGGTATCCTGTCCGATATTGGCTACCCCTGCGATAGCGCTTACCGGATGGGAGAATAATGTTCCGTCGGTTGTTTTCGCTACGGTAGAACCTTCACCATTGCAGTACGTGTCGCTTTCAAAGAATTCTTTCCATTGCGGTGCCAGGAAAACCAGATGGTTGGAGAACCCGAGGTATTCCTGCGTGATCTGTAGTTCGGGCATCAGCGCCGTATGTTTCATTGCGCCGAACAAGGGACTGAACGGCTCGCGCGGCTGGAAGTCGATTGGCCCGTTTTTTACCTGCACAATCACATTATCACGGAACTTCCCATCCAGCGGGATAAACTCCTGATAAGCCTGCTTGGCACGGTCTTCGTGGGTAGGATTATAAACAAATGCCCGCCACATCACAATGCCGCCATAAGGCTTCAATGCATCTGCCAGCATGTTGGCACCGTCAGCATGCGTGCGACCATAATCCTGGGGGCCGGGCTGTCCTTCGGAATTGGCTTTCACCAGAAAACCGCCGAAATCGGGGATCAAACGGTATATCTCCCCGACTTTATTTCGCCACCACCGTTGCACGCCGGGATCCAGCGGATCGGATCCGGAAAGTCCACCCAATATCTTCGGAGATGAAAAGTTCACTGATAAATAGACCTTTATGCCGTAAGGACGCAAAATATCCGCTATTACTTTCACTTTTTGCAGGTAATTTCCTGTTAATATATCGGGAGAAGCATTCACGTTGTTCAGTACCGTCCCGTTGATGCCGATCGAAGCATTGGCCCGCGCATATTCCTTGTATCGCGGTGATATTTTTGCGGGGAGTTCATCCCATTTCCAGATGGAATATCCGGCATATCCGCGCTCTACTGTCCCGTTGAGGTTATCCCAGTGGTTCAGCAGGCGCAAATCGTATGCGGGTGATTCTTCGACCTGCAGCACACCGTTGTCGTTTTGCGTTTCCTGTAAACGCAACAAATGGTAGGCACCGTAGAGTAATCCTATGTCGGAACCCGATTGAATAGTGATTCCCGCTTGTTTATCGCCGGAAATAATATAGCTGTCCTTTCCCAGGTTTCGCAGCTTTTTATTCCGGTGTATGTGGAGTTGTACCGGTGCGCCCTTCCATTGCGTTTTCAATTCTTCTACAGCAACGGTTATGGTCGGGCTTTCCCTGTTGGCTTTCACCTGAGCCTGGGCGGTCATTTCGGCACGCAGCCATAAACGGCTTCCGTCTTCCGCTTTCAGACACCCTGCAGAAATACACAACGAGAATACTATATACAATACGGTTCTATTCATTATTTCACCTTAATAAATTTCGGATCATCAAACTCCCCAATCTCCCCAGTCTCCCACTTCTCCCAGTCTTCCTTCCCACCTGTCCACCTAACCACTTCCTTATACTGTACCCTGAATAGTCTTTATAGTTCCATCCGCGTTGTATTCCAGTTCAACGACTTTCAGGCTCCGCAACCATGTTTTGCCGCCCGAAGGGACACAATCGTGATGAAACAGATACCATTTCCCTTTAAACTCAACAATAGAATGATGGGTTGTCCATCCTACAACGGGTGTAAGGATCACTCCCTTGTATGTAAACGGGCCGTAAGGGTTGTCGCCAATAGCATAGCAGATAAGATGCGTATCGCCGGTCGAATAGGAGAAATAGTATTTGCCGTTGTATTGATGCATCCACGATGCTTCGAAGAAACGGCGTTCGGTATCGCCGGCCTTAAGCGGTTTCCCGTTTTCATCCAGAATAACCAGATCGCGCGGCTCGGCGGCAAATTCGAGCATATCTCCACGTAACCGGACAACTTTGGGACAAAGAGCCAATGCATCGCCTTCGGGCAGATCCGCACATTCCAAGGCTTTGTTGTTCCGGTAGCGTTGTAGTTGGCCTCCCCAAAGTCCACCGAAGTACATATAGTATTCCCCGTCTTCGTCAGGCCAGATACACGGATCGATGCTGTAACTTCCTTTGATGGGATTTTCCCGCGGAATGAACGGTCCTTCGGGTTTCTCACTGACCGCTACACCGATACGGAAGATATCATTTTTATCCTTCAGAGGGAAATACATATAATACTTTCCGTTCCGAAAAGCTACGTCACAATCCCACAACTGCCGGCCAGCCCAGGGAATATCTTCCGTTCTCAATACCACTCCGTGGTCGGCCACTTCCCCATGTTCCACGTCATCGAGTGAAAAAACATGGTAGTCCCTCATATTGAAATGATCTCCATTATCATTCTCAGGGATACCGCTTTCCCAGTCATGTGAAGGGTAGATGTAAAGCCTGTCGTTAAACACGTGAACCGAAGGATCGGCCATATAATCATGGGGCACCAAATATCTTGCTTGTTTCATATTATTTTAATTTAGAACCAGGATTCAAGAACCAAGACACAAGACTGTTTCTAATTGATTGATTTGGCGATTTGTAGATGAAATGATCATATTATTCACAAAAAATCTCCAAATCAGTAAATCAGTAAATCAGTAAATTATCAAATCAAATATCATGATTGTTTATCTTACTATCAATAGCAAAATCTCAGATTATTGCTCTTTACCTAATTTTATCAATTCATTTACAACCGGTTTCGGTTGATAATCCCTGTCGAAAAGTAACGGATAATCCATCCTGCCCTGCATCGGCCAGTCGTTTCTCCATGAAGTTGCATCACTCACACCCCATAGGGTTACACGGCTGATCTTGTCGTGATGTTTCAGAAATAGTTTGAAAAAATCCACATACTGTTCTTCCCATACCGTAGCTACCGGTTCGGGCAAGCCGTCGGTATACGGATTCATTTCCTGCTGGTATTCGTAACTCAGCGAAACTTCGGCAGTTACATCGGAACTGGGGAACGGGAGAACGATGATATCCATCTCCGTGATCATAACTGTCAGGCCGAGTTCAGAATAGGCCTGGATGCTTTTCTCGTATTCGTTGATATCGGGATAACCCAGGCCCATGTGTCCCTGCATTCCGATACCGTGGATGGGGATATTTTTTTCCTGCAAAGATTTTACCATGCTGACCACTCCGTTTCTTCTTCCTTCCAATCCCATACCGTAGTCATTGTAGTACAATTCCGTATCAGGATCGGCTTCGTGTGCAAATTCAAAAGCCAGCGGGATATATTCTTCCCCTATGATGGAATAGAACTTGCTGTTGCGGTATGTCCCGTCTTCCAGGATCGCTTCGTTCACCACATCCCAGCCATGTATACGACCTTTATAACGACCAACCACTGTAGTGATGTGATTTCTCATCCTTTCGATCAGCACATCGCGTGACACATCATTCCCCTCCTCGTCGGTAAAAAACCAATCGGGAGCCTGCGAGTGCCATATCAACGTGTGCCCGACCATGTGCATACCGTTCGCTTCCCCAAATTCCATAAATCTATCGGCTTCCTCAAAAAAGAATTCACCTTCTTTCGGTTGCAGGTACATGCTCTTCATGCAATTTTCGGCAGTAATCGAATTAAAATGGTGTTTTACGATCTCTACACCTGCCCTATCCCGTCCCTCTATCTGGTCGACATTCAATGCCGCACCCATCAGGAATTTACCCTGATACGCATCTTTCAGCGCCACCGTCTCTTTTTCCGGTGTACTGCATCCTGCCAACATCACCACGCAGATGAAGAGGAATGTCCAGACTGTTTTGTTATTTCCTTTTTTCATCGTTTCTGTTTTTATTTTTCAATTTTCAATTAGCAATAAATAATTAACAATGAACCATTTAACTTATTTGTTGATTTTAATTTACACATCAATAAATCAATACATTAGCACATTAACTTAACTGTCTTTCTTCGATCTCTATATTGATCTTATCGATCACATCATCTTCCAGTTCATATCTCGAGATAATAAACATAGCCAGGATAAGCAGCAATGCGGGAATAACGGCTACAAGCCACAAAATACCCTGCTCCACGAAAGGAGATTGTGAAACAGGATTTCTTTCATCAAACCCCACAAACGCCAGTACAAACCCGGGAACCACCCCACCCAATGCCATACCGGCCTTGAAGAAGATCCCGGTCAAAGCGTTCACGATTCCCGATATTCTCTTTCCTGTTGTATGTTCACCATATGAAATGACTTCCGGCACCAACGCCCACATATATCCTGTGGCAACGATTACACCCGTAGATTTCACGAATTGGGCGACAAGGACAAGCCAAACCTGCGTTTTGAGTGCGGGAACGACTGAAATGACATACAGCATCCCCATTCCGGCAATCGCTATCGAAAGGAATACATAGAACATTTGTTTTTTACCGATAGCCTTCTTTATGGCCGGTACCATCGGTAAAAAGATAAACGCGGGGATGGAACCCAAGGCCATGAAGTAGGGCATCATATCGGGAGCATTCACATTGTAGATCATGTAGTAGGACCCTGCAGAGTTACCGATAGCCATCATCGCGAAAGCCGTAATAAAGAAGAATGCAAGGATCCGCAGGGGACGGTTACGTACAAATTCCGTCCATAGATCGGATACTTTTACGAGTGCCATATCTTTCTCGTCCATGACGACCCGTTCTTTGGTCTGGGTATAACAAAAGATTAACAAAGCCAGTCCTGCAAGCGCATAAATGGTCATGGTGATAAACCATGCATTCCCGGATTCCGCCGAATTGATCTTTCCATCGGGTGAAAATGTTCTGACGATGATGGGAATACCATAAGCTACAGCCAAACCACCGAGATTTGCCAAGAACATACGTACCGATGTCAGTTTGGTGATCTCGTCGGTATCACGGGTAAGTGATGCATTCAGCGCCCCATAGGGAACATTGACCAGGGTATAGCACATCGACAAACCGATATAGGTGATATAGGCATACAGCAACGAACCGGAGAAACCGTTCCAAAAACAAAGAATGGCAAATCCGGTGAGGGGAATACCGCCCAATATCAGATAGGAGCGATATTTCCCCATCCTGGGATTCCGCTTATCCACGAAAGCTCCTACAATAGGGTCCCAGATGACATCGATCAGGCGTACGATCAGAAACATCACCGCAGCAGTGGCGGCCGGCAATCCGAAGACGTTGGTGTAAAAGATCAGCAGGTACATCGATACCGTCTGATAGATAAGGTTCTGTGCCAGGTCGCCCGAACCAAAGCCGATACGCTGTATCCGGGATAGTTTATAAAAACCTCTCGATTCGCCCTGTCTAAGCATTTCTGATTCCATTCTTGTTTGTTATTTTTTTAGTCTTTTTTTCTTCAATACTCCGTTCAATTATCATCCTTCAACCAACTTCCAACGACTATCACCTTGTCATTATACCGGGTCGGCTGTGTACAGTCATTTCACCTTCACTTCTATCTGTTTTTGATTGATTTCATCCGATGTTCCTCCATACAGGATGGTATAACTTCCCGGTTTCATAACCAACCCGTCAACGTTGCCATCGTAGAACTCAAAGGCTTCGGGGCTTATGGTTAACTCCACATGCCGGGTTTCACCCGCTTTGAGGTGTATCCTCCGGAACGCCCTCAACGACTTGTTGGGAGCCTCGGGATCGTTATTCCGCCTGACATATACTTGCACTCATACGTCCATAATCATTCCCTGCTGTTTCAGGAGGTTCATCAGGTAATTACTTTTACCATCCGTTAGATCAGGCTTATTTTCTTCATGTATTTTTTACAATAATAAAATATACTATATATTAATTATCAATATATTATAAGTATATAATACAATATTATTAGACATAAATAAAAATGACTTATTGTAAAAATTACACACATCAATATATTTATAGGTTACAAATTTATTTATTTATTTCAAATAACAACAAAAAACAAAACAAAAAAATAACAAAAATAAATTAACAGCCAATATTGAGCTGTTATTTTTTGCACCGATCCAATTTATAGCATAATTTTGCACTGAAAACAAGAATCTTATGGCAAACGACAAAACATCACAGAAGACATCTCACACATTAGCATACAACCCTCACGTTTCTATTGACTGTGTGGTGTTTGGTTTTGATGGCGAGAAACTTAAAATTTTATTGATCGAACGTACGATCAGCGAGGTGAACGGCAACTACAGCGACAAAAAACTACCCGGAAGTATTATATATCAGGATGAAGATCTGGATACTGCTGCAATTCGTGTTTTAAACGAACTCACAGGTCTGAAAAATATTTTCCTGCATCAGTTTCATAGCTTTGGGGATCCCAAAAGAACCAGTAATCCGAGAGACAAGAACTGGTTAGAGAAAACAACCAATATGAAAATCGGACGTATTGTAACTGTCGGATACCTGGCATTAATAAAGATCAGCCGGAAAATTATTTTCGAATCTGAAAATACTACCGCCCGATGGTATGACGTCAAATCTCTTGCCAATATGAAGCTTGCTTTCGACCATAATCAGATTGCAGAGGAGGCGCTGAAGCATATCCGCCATCAGGTGATGCTTCAGCCCTACATGCTTTTCGAATTATTACCCCGTAAGTTCACAATGACTCAACTCCGCAATCTGTACGATCTTGTGCTTGAGACAAAATCCGATGTCCGCAACTTTCAAAAGAAAATGTTACTGATCGACGGCCTGGAACAGTTGGACGAAGTACAAAAAAACGTACCTTACAGAGCTCCCCGGTTGTACCGGTTTAATAAGAGAAAGGCTAAGATAGACAGATTCAAACCCGGGTTCTGAAATAACTCTATCCAACTTTGGTGTCCTGTGAAATAAATCGGGTACCATATCAATCTTTTAAAAATCTTCGAGAGTGTGTACACTCTTTAATCCAAAATTTTATCCCCGAAGTTTTACTTTTTCGGAAACCTTTTTTTCGCAAATAGAGACCGTGGTTATTTAATATTTAATACCTTTGGACTGAGGTTATGCAGGTAGTACTTGAGATCAGTCATAGGTGCGAATGACTCAGGGTTGATCTACTTCATGGGAACGGCGATCACTTAAAGAAAATATCCATTTAAACAGACGAAATCATATCCGTTTACTGAAAACATATTTAAAATATAAATTCAATGCAACTAAACGATCCATTATTAACACGAAGGAGCTTTCTGAAAGGCTCAGCTACAATCGGAACTGCAGGTATAATGGGAGGAATTCCCATGTTAAGTTCCTGCACATCAAAACAAAAAGAAAAAGGAGAAGAATTACAACTTCCCCTGTTACTTGATCAGGCACCTGACGGAAAAGTGATTAAGGCAGGACTGATCGGATGCGGAGGCCGGGGTACGGGAGCCGCAGTCGATTTTTTAAACGCCGGTCCCAATTTGCAGATAGTGGCTCTGGGAGACGTCTTTCAGGATAAGATGGATGCGTGCCGGGAGATATTGAAAAATCAAAAGAACGTGGAGATACCCGACGAGAACTGTTTTATCGGATTCGACAGTTATGAAAAGGTAATTGATTCGGGAGTGGATGTCGTATTACTTTGCACTCCTCCCCATTTCAGGCCGACCCATGTAGAAGCTGCAGTGAATGCAAGAAAGCATATCTTCATGGAAAAACCGATTGCCGTAGATCCGGCAGGTGTACGTAAAGTGCTGGCTTCGATGAAAAGGGCAGAATCGATGAAGCTGAATGTTATCAGTGGAACCATCCGCCGCTCCCAGAAGGATTACATGGAAACAAGGCGCAGGGTATTGAATGGAGAAATAGGTGAGATTACAGGTGCGCATATTATCAGGAACGGCGGTGCATTATGGTTTCGCAGCAGAAGGCCGGAGTGGTCAGACATGGAATATATGCTAAGGAACTGGGTGAATTTCTGTTGGTTATCGGGAGATCATATTGCAGAGCAATTTATCCACGAGATAGATGTGATGAACTGGTATCTGGGCGAATATCCTATAAAAGCTACCGGATGGGGTGGACGCCAGAGAAGAGTTACCGGTGATCAGTATGACTTTTTCAGTATCGAATACCTATATGAAAACGGCATGAGAACCCATTGTGCAGCAAGGCAGATTGACGGTTGTTCCAACGGAAAAGTGGAACAGATCAACTGTACACAGGGTTATGCCGACGCAGCAGGAAAATTATATGATCTGAAGGGAAATATAATCTGGGAATATCCCCACCCTGCCGAAAACGACACTCAATCGGAATGGCACGTAACCAACCCTTTCGTACAGGAACACATCAATTTAGTCACAGCCATAAGGACGGGAAACACTATCAACGACGGGGAAGATCAGGCCAACTCCACACTTGTGGCTATTATGGGTAGAATAGCCGCTTACACAGGAAAAGATGTCACCAGGGAGGAGGTCATGAATTCCGATTTATACCTGGGACCTAAAACTTACAGCATGGGAAAAATAGAAGGTATTCCGGAAACCATTCCTTTGGCAGGTATCCCCCACAAAGAATAAAAAAACAGATCGAAAGAGGCTTTATCCATAAGGGCCTCTTTTATCATAATTATATAAGTCCATAATCCAATTTTTCCGGATTTTATTCTTCCCTTTCATCTCTTTTATTACAAAAAAGACTATTTTTGTAAAAATTGAATTTATACATACCTAAAACAACTAAATTTTAAATTATCAATGACCTCAAGAAGACAATTTTTAAAAACAATGGGTGGGGTTACATTACTTACCATTGTTCCCAGAAGTGTACTTGGAAAAGGCATGATCGCCCCGAGCGACCAACTTACCAAAGGGATAATTGGCGTAGGCGGAATGGGCCGGGGCCATATTCCTTACGACAACACGCGTGTGGTAGCCATGTGTGATGTGGACAAAACACACCTCTCCAAGGCAGCAGCCCTGGTAAAAGAAAAGATCAATCTCTACCACGATTTCCGGGATCTTATCCTCGACAAAAATGTGGATATCGTACATATTGCCACGCCACCCCACTGGCATGGGCTAATGTCAATGGAAGCGGCAAAGGCAGGGAAAGATATCTTCTGCGAGAAACCGATGACACGCACGATCGGGGAAGGAAAGCGGGTAAGGGAGGCAATAGCGCAACACGGCAATATCTTCCGTCTTAACACATGGTTCCGGTTCAAAGATCCTTTTTACGGGCTGGGAACACCGATGAAACCCCTAAAAAAACTGGTCGACAGCGGCATGCTGGGATGGCCGTTGAAAGTGACCATCAGCAAACATACCGGATTCGACTGGAAATTCTTCTGGGTAGGGAAAACACACTTGGAACCACAACCAATCCCGCAGGAACTCGATTACGACATGTGGCTCGGACCGGCTCCCTACAAGCCCTATAATGCACACCGCGTACACGGGACCTTCCGTGGATACTGGGACTACGATGGAGGGGGCCTCGGTGATATGGGACAACATTATATCGATCCCGTACAATACATGCTGGGCAAAGATAACACAAGCCCTGTCAAGGTGGAAGTAGATGCACCCCAACAGCATCCGGATGCAGTGGGGACATGGAGATCCATCACATATACTTATGAAGACGGTTGCCAGATCATTCTCTGGGGAGGCGACTACGGAGAACCGGATACCCCCTATATTGCAGGACCGAACGGGAATGTATATAAGAATTTTGTATGTGATATACCCGACTGGGAAAAGAAACTGGCTGATTTCCCCGAGCCTCAGGCTCAAAACACCGATTTCCTTGAATGCGTACGCAACAGGCAGAAATTCGCACTGAATGAGATCAACGGGCACCGTTCCTGCACTATTGTAAATATGGGTACGGTGGCGCTCCAACTGAACAGAACGCTGGAGTTCGATCCGGTGAACGAACTGTTTATAAATGATGCCGAAGCCAATCGCCTGCTGGACCAACCCGTCCGGGCACCCTGGACTATTTAACCAATGTGATGATTTATTGATTTAACGATGTGATGATTTATCTGTTTACTAATTTGTAATTCAGACGGTCATCCCAAATCATAAACTTTAATTTTTCACTTTTCACTATTAATTTTTAATTTCTAAAATGAAACATATACAATTACTTATACTCTGCCTGGGCCTGCTTATTACAAGCGGCATCCAGGCCCAATTGCCGGAAGGAAGGACAAAAGCTACCGTCATTGCCGACGCATTGGCCCAACTGCCGGCCGATACACCCCACAAATACAATCAGGTAATAGCCGATCTGGTATCTACCGGCGAGGAGGGTTTACTTGATCTGATCGGCAGGATGAACCCTCCCGGAAATCAAAGCAACGAATCCCTCGATTACGCCATCAGCGGATGGATCCATTTCGTGGCAAACGACGATGCTGACCGCAGCATTGCGGCAGGAGCCTTTGAAAAGGCTCTCAACCAGCCATTGGACAAGGAAGTAAAAGCATTCCTGATCCGTCAACTCAGAACAATTGCCACAGACGACAATGTAGATGTGCTGTCTACCTTCCTCAGGGATGAATATCTATCTGACCCCGCTGCACAGGCATTAGTCTCTATCGGAACGGAAAAAGCCGGTAATGCATTGCTGGCCGCCCTTACGGATTCAAATGACGAAAAAATCAGATTGAACCTGGCAAACGCTATCGGACAATCCGGTTACCAGAAGGCAGAACCGGCCTTGTTGGGTCTCCTTAATCAAAATCCGTCGGAAGCGATGCGGAAAGTACTACTCAATGCCTTGGGGAATGTGGGTAGTACAGAATCCCTCAAGGTATTACGCAATGCTGCAGAGAATGCCGGTTATGCATACCGGAAAGATAATGCTACCGCTTCGTACATCTCCCTGCTCGGCAGACTGAACAGTACCGGACCTAAACTGGTGAAAAAGGAGGCGGAAAAATTGCTGGCCACAGGCAAAAAACTTGACAAGCAGGATATCCGGATCGCAGCAACCAAACTGCTACTGACCCAACCAACAGTAAAAAAAGAGGAGGTCCTGAAAAATGCCATTAAGGAAGGGGATATTACCTACCTTTCAGGAGTACTTAATCTTTATCCGTTCCAGGATGACAGGAAATCGACTGAACTGGTACAGACAACGCTTGCTTCTACCAAGTCACCGGAAGTACAGACTGTACTTATCTACTGGCTTGGTAATCACAATAAGAAAACATCCATACCGCAAATCACACGACTTGCCAATTCATCGGCCGGTATGGTGCAGAAGGCAGCTATCCTGTCATTGGCTAAACTTGGAGGGGAAGAGTCACTTATCGCACTGGCATCTCTCCTGAAAAGCGATAACGATGAGACTGTCGCACTGGCAAAAAATGCCCTATCAACCTATAACGGAGATATTTCCTATACACTTGCTTCCGTTTTTGAGGACAGCGGTGATACAGGAAAGAAGGCGATACTGGAACTTATCGCCAACCGGAAAATGGAAAATCAGTATAATTTGGTTTACAACCAGATGTTCAGCAGCAATACTACCGTAAAGACCGCTGCGGCCAATACGCTGAGAGACGTGTCTACCGACAAGAACCTGTCCGACTTGTTTACCTTGCTTGAGCGGGAAGATGTTACATATGTTCCCACCATACAACAGGCAATCAACGCGGCACTGAGCCATTTGCCCGTAGAAAGACAACTCCCGCTGGTAATAGAAAGGATGAAAAATTCCCCCAACAAACATCTCTATTATACTGCGTTGGCAAACAGTGAATCCCGGCAGGCAATGGATATCATTACCAATGCCTATGCTACGGCAACAGGAGCAGAGAAAGAGGCTGCTTTCGATGCGCTTACCCATTGGAAATCCTTCCACGTAATCTACCCATTGCTGGATATTGCGCGTAACAGTAAAGACAAACGTGAGCTGGAAAAGGTGACGGATGCACTAGTCTCGGTTATCCGTAACTCCGGACAGACCGGAGCTGTCAAATACCTTTATCTCCGTGAGACAATGCAGTTTGCCCAAACCGACAAACAGAAGAATGACATACTGCGGTTGATTGGCAATACCGGACAGTATCAGGCAATGCTTTTCGTGGCACCCTATATGGATGAGCCATCCCTGAAAGAGACAGCAGCACTCGCCGCAATGAATATCGCCATCAATGAACCTTCATTCGCCGGTACGGAAACGACACAGATACTCAATAAGGTCGGCAAGACGCTCTCCAACCCCGATGCCGATTATCAGCGGCAATCCATTGCCAAATATCTGGCGGAAAATCCAACCGAAGGAGGATTTGTTTCTCTCTTCAACGGCAAAAACCTGGACGGATGGAAGGGTTTGATAGAAAATCCTATTAAACGAGCGAAAATGAGTCCGCGGGAACTGGCTGCCGCGCAGGCGAAAGCAGACAAGGAAGCAGCAAATGACTGGAAGGTTGAGGACGGCAATATCGTTTTCGACGGAACAGGTTATAATAACCTCTGCACTGAAAAACAGTATGGTGATTTTGAAATGCTGATAGACTGGAAACTCTACCCCGGACCGGAACCCGATGCAGGGATCTATTTACGCGGAACACCGCAGGTACAGATATGGGATACAGCCCGTACGAACGTAGGGGCGGAAGTAGGATCAGGTGGATTATACAATAACCAGCAAAACCCGAGTAAACCGCTCAAGGTGGCTGACCAAAAGGTAGGGGAATGGAATACTTTCCTTATCCGGATGATCGGAGAACGTGTATCGGTCTGGTTGAACGGAGAACTGGTGACCGATAACGTGATCCTGGAGAACTTCTGGGACAGGAACCAGCCTATTTTTCCGGTGGAACAGATTGAGTTGCAGGCGCATGGCAGTAAAGTGGCCTACCGCGACATTTTCATCAAGGAAACACCTCGTCCTGAACCGTTCAAATTATCATCTGAAGAGGAAAAAGAAGGATTTCGCATCCTCTTCGACGGAACAAACCTTGACCAGTGGACAGGAAACAAAAGAGATTACGCAGTGGAAAGCGGTAACATCGTTTTACATCCCAGCCAAGGTTCCGGAGGCAATCTCTATACCAAAGACCAGTTCGACAATTTTGTCTTCCGTTTCGAATTCATGCTCACACCCGGGGCCAACAACGGGTTAGGTATCCGTACACCTCTGGAAGGGGATGCCGCCTACATGGGGATGGAATTGCAGATACTGGATAATGATGCGCCTGTCTACGAGAAACTGGCCATATACCAGTACCACGGATCGGTCTATGGTGTAATCCCTGCGAAAAGGGGATTCCTCAAGCCGGTTGGTGAATGGAACTATCAGGAAGTGATTGCTAATGGCGATCATATCAAAGTGATACTTAACGGAACGACCATCCTCGACGGCAATATCCGCGAAGCGTCCAAAAACGGAACGATAGATAAACGTGAACACCCCGGATTACTCAATAAGACCGGCCATATAGGTTTTCTGGGACATGGTTCAAAAGTGAAGTTCAGGAATATCCGTATCAAGGAACTGCAATAAGAGAGATAAGATACTTACGTGGAATGCGCCGTGCGGAAAAAATCGTACGGCGCATTTTTATTATCAACTTACCAGCTTCATTCCTCCCCACACGGCCAACAGACCTACAAGTACACTTGTAAAGGTATATAAAGCAAACAATCCCCATTGGTTGGCTTCTATCAGCCGTAAATTTTCGAATGCGAAAGTAGAGAATGTGGTATATCCACCGCAAAATCCCACGATAAGAAGCAATCGGAATGACTGGTTCTCAGGTTGATGAGCAAGCATCCATCCTGAGAGAAGGCCAATCAGGAAACATCCGGTCATATTGACAACCAACGTACCCGCAAACAACCATTCGGCAGCTACATACCGAGCAACGAGACGGGAAGCAATGAACCGGAGTATACTGCCGATCCCGCCTCCGATTCCTACATAGAATATATCTTTCCACATATTGTTTGCACTTTTTGCTGCAAAGATATGGATAATAGCCATACCTGCATGATATTATCACCGTAAAACAACGCTTTCGGCAATCAAACAGAGACCGGCAATTTCCAGAACCGGCAGGATGATTTATTCAAATGAATAGCTATATTTTGTGCGGTCTTTGGCATATTCGCATGATATGGTATTTGTATGTTTCTAAAGGACCTGGAACAAATGTTTTCCCGAACCGACCTCTACCTTTACAAAACCTTGCTCGACTTTTCCTTTGTATATATTGCCGTCAACTGTAAGCTGAAACTTCTTTAATGATACAGGCACCCACACCTCTGCAATTGTATTAGCAGGGATGGTCACTTCCATTTCGAAAACCATCGGGAACATGTTGGCATGTAACGAACTGTGGTCGGTACCGATGCCGTCGTTGTAGTAACCTAAAAAACGATCGGTATGTTCCAACAAATCGGTAGTCAGGTTGGCAGGCGCTTGCGCAAAACAGGATTGAATACCAAGAAGTGTGATCAATAGGAAACTTAGCATATTTTTATTAATTTGAGTCCTCTCCGAATTTATCATACAAAAGAATTATCAACTAAATTCTCCCCCGACTTTTCGGAGTGGACTCAAGGATAGAATCACAAAATCATCCAGGGACAATTGCTTCATATTTCCGTAGTAATTCTTTAATCTCTTTGGGCTCAACTTCCAGGGGAGAAATACCCTTCCTTGATGCTATAACAGCCGTAATAGCTGCAGCTTGCCCCATCCCCATACATGAAGCCTGAACACGTAGAGCGGAATTGGCAAGTCGATCACTGCTTACACATCGTCCCGCAACTAACAGATTTTTACTATTCCTGGGGATTAATGCCCGCAAAGGTACTGTAGCTACTGTGTGTTCATTCAAATGCTTGGGAACAACACCATGCTTGTCGTGCAAATCTATTGGATAAAAAGAATAAGAAAGAGAGTCTTCATGTACTTTTCCACTGACGTAGTCATCATGCGTGATTTGATATTCTCCGTCGATCCGGTACGTTTCCCTCACGCCTGCTTCAGTCTGCATAGATAGCAATCGCACTTTTTCGCATCCTGGTAGAGTTCTCAGAAAGCGAAGCATTTTCAACAGGGAGGTACGACCTTTTATATTTGTAATGGTATGGGTTTCCGAAGTAGTGGAATCTGCACCTAAAATATGCTGGATATTATCACCCTGATTTTGTAATAAAGCATTGATACTCCTAAAATCAATCTTGGAGACTCTCCCGTTTGCTACAGCCTCATCATATTTCACCTGAATCAGATTCATATCTAATTTACCCATATCGTAACCCCCAATCTTGAATTGGAGTGTACCTGGTTGATTTTCTTCTTCACGTAAGACCTTAAAACCGGCCAAGGCTGTTACAAAAGCATTTCCGGTACAATCTATTAGCTGGTTAGCGCGAATACGTGTATGAATACCTTTTCCCATAACATCCACTTCCCATAGACCATTTTTAAAGACTGCCTGTATCGGCGTTTCATAATATCGGATATGTACACCTGCTTCTAAACATTTTTCTTCGGCAAGCAACGCATACAGATAAGGATTCAATCGAATCTGGTGTTTCCAATGCCACCGTCCGGTTGGAATACTGAAATCAGGAAAAGTATCATTACCGAAACGCACGGTCTCAGAAACTAATTCCCATCCTATTCCCTCGATGATTTGTTTTCCCCATGCGTGAAACAAGCCGGGGAAAGAAACACCCCCGGTAGTTGTTGTTCCTCCTAACTGGCTTCCATTCTCTACCAAAATCGTACTGCATCCGGTTCTTCCCGCTTGAATTGCGGCAATTGTTCCTGCAGTACCACCTCCGATAATTAAGATTTCTGTCTCAATTTCTTTACGGGATCCTACCCTATATTCTAAAGAAGAGGCCACACTTCTTTTGGGAACTATACTAGTTAAAGAGATCGCTCCTACTGTTTTCAACATTGTTCGTCTTCTCATAACGTCCTAATTTTAATAAATTTATGACATAATGTAATTGATCAATTATTAATAACCGGGATTCTGGTCGTTTTTCGGATCAAGTGCTTGATTGTAATTTAATTCGGATGAAGGAATCGGCCATAGATAAGCTTTTTCAGGAATGGTTACTTTTTTTGCCTCACCAATAATCTCATTTGCTTTTCCTGTTCTTTTTAAATCATACCAGCGTTTTCCTTCAAAAATAAATTCATACGCACGTTCCTGTAAAACTAAATCCTGAAAAGATAGAGCATCATACTCCCCTACTTTAAAGTCAATTGAAGAAACTGTTTCTGGATCTATACCATACGCTCTCCGGTGTACCTGATTCAGCATTTCCATTCCTTCTGCAGTCGGGCCATTCGCAGCCATACAAGAAGCCTCAGCATAAATAAGCAAGGCATCGGGATAACGCATCAGTGGCAGATCATTTCCGGCACCCGTAGACCTATCCACTGCTTCTGTATCTGCATATTTTCCACACACCATAGTGGTCGCACCCAGGCCAAAATCAATATTATCCCAAAGACGTTTTCGCAGATCATTTTCATCCCAGTTTACGAAAAATATATTTGTAGCATCACTGTAATGAGCGTAAGCCCCTCCAAAATTAAAGTGTCCTGAAGCTTCATGATTCAATACCCATAATATCCAGTTACCAAACCCTACCTGACGTGTGTATTTGATATAAAATATTTCTTCGCTGCTGGTTATCAGGTCGGGACCGAATACGTTTGCCCTCAGGTCATCTGCGGATGTGACAGAAACGAGCGTATATTTGTTCGATTTGATTACTTCGTCCGCCTTATCTCTTGCGTTAGCGTATTCTCCTAGCGTAAGGTATACGTCAGCTAAAAGTGTTTTCGCTGCATAAATACCGGGCTTACCCGATTTTGAAGGAGTCTCAGGCAAATACGTCTCGGCATACTCCAGATCTTCACGGATAAAGGTATAAATATCTGTAACCGGCGACTTAACGAGATCCCTTTCTTTTAGGTTATTCTCTGTTCTAAGGGGAACAGCTCCATAATTCCGCACCAGATGATAATAGGCTAAAGCTCTCAAGAAACGCACCTCGGCAACAAAACGTTCCACTTGTGCCGTTGAAATTTTTTCATTCTCCTTTGTATTTAAAATAACGATATTCGCATTTCGGATAATAGAATAAAAATTAACCCAATAATCATTCATTTCGTCTATACTTGTAAAACCCTGCACATTACTAAGTATCGAACGGCTTCCTCTGCCATATCCCCAATCCGTATGGGCATCCAGCCGGACAATCAACTCGCTCCAGGTAGCCCCCTTGAAAGATAAATATACAGCATTGACAGCAGTCTCAACCTCTTCCGGAGTATTATAAAATAATTCCTCTGCCACTGTCTTAGGCCTCTCTTCAAGCAAATCTTCACAGGATAGTAAAGTTACAAGAAATAGTATAATTAAAAAGAGAGAA
Organism: Proteiniphilum sp.; assembly: GCF_034331125.1. Classification (NCBI taxonomy): domain Bacteria; kingdom Pseudomonadati; phylum Bacteroidota; class Bacteroidia; order Bacteroidales; family Dysgonomonadaceae; genus Proteiniphilum; species Proteiniphilum sp. The sequence goes on along the minus strand of NZ_JAXQGC010000044.1, from coordinate 13,752 downwards.
TTTCTATTTAATAAGGTAGTATTCATAGCGTGATATTTTATCTGATTGACAAATTATTAAAACTGGGCACGTAAACCAAATGTAAACGTTTTAGAATTAGGATAGACATTATCGTCAATACCGAGTATTGTAGAATTAGAACCTCCTCGTGCGTTTACTTCAGGATCCCATCCTGAATAATTTGTGAAAGTCAACAAATTTTGTGCGCTTACATAAATTTGTAACGCTTTCATCCAATCCGCTTTAAGCTTATTGAGTGGTAATTTATAGGTTAATTGGATATTCTTTACTCTCAGGTATGACCCATCCTCTACAAAACGATCTGACATCTGATATTTGGTGTAATAACTGATTTTGGGATATTTTGCAGTGGGATTATTTTCGGACCAATGGTTATTTAATACATCTTTAATCATGTTTAAGCCAAAACCATAATCATATGCATATGACATTTTACTTATGTTCAATAGATCATTTCCGTATGATCCTTGTAGAAAAAGACTCAACTCAAAGTTTTTCCATGACATATCTGAACGAAGTCCATAAATAAAATCAGGATTGGGATTACCAATATAGGTACGGTCTTCTTGGTTAAAGGCTCCATCTCCATTCAAATCTTTATATTTGATAAAACCATCTTCATCATATCCGTCTTCCTTATACCCATAAAAGATACCAATAGGTTGCCCTTCGCGTAAGATATTGACATTACCACTCAACGACAGGGCTCCTGAAGTAGGACCTAAAATATCTTCCCCATTATATAATTTCAAGACTCTATTCCGGTTAAATGAAATGTTGGTATTCACGTTCCAATAAAACGGCCCTTCGAGTAATAAAGCATCCAGACCTAATTCAAATCCTTTATTTTGGACCTTCCCGACATTTTGAATAGTGTTCGTCCAGCCCAAAGAAGAGGGGAGTCTAACCGTATTCAACAAATCCCGGGTGTCTTTTATATAATAGTCTGCTACTAGGTTCAATCGATTGTTCCAAATTCCCAGATCAATCCCGGCATTTAATTGCGAAGTTGTCTCCCATTTTAAATTCCCCGGTAATCTGTTAGTGGGAGCGAAGGTAGCATTAAGAGCATCATCAAAAACCACTTTATCTGAAGAGAGTTGATTCAATGTCACATAGGGACTAATAGCTTGGCTTCCTGTCATCCCCCAGCTAGTCCTGAATTTCAAGTTCGAAACAACAGCATTATCTTTAAGGAATTCTTCTTCCGAAATTCGCCAGGCCAAAGCTGTTGATGGAAAATATCCCCATTTGTTTCCTGCACTAAACCTGGAAGAACCATCTGCCCGGAAACTGACTGTGAGTAAATATTTATTATCCAGATTATAGTTGATTCTACCAAGATATGACAACAATAAGGATTTTGTATAATTACTCCCCGGTATACCCGGATTTTCTCCGGCAGCAAGGTTATAACTCTGAAAATCATTACTTAAGAAACCGGAACTACTACCTGATAAACTTGTATTAAGGAAATCCTGATATGTAAATCCTGCTACTGCTGATAGATGGTGGATATCTTTAAATGTATTTATATAGCTTATTGTATTCTCATTAAGCAAGCTGGTATACTGGGTTGCGCTCACACTCGCAGAACCTGTTGAACGGAAATAATTTGTAGTAGTATAGTTATCTGTTCTGTCATCTCTGTTTTCCACCCCTCCGGATATCTTAACCAGAACGTTTTGAATCGGTTTAAATTCTAAAGCCGCGTTGACCAATGCTATGTTAGCTTTAATATGGGAAGATGTTTCATAAATAAAATTAAGAGGATTGATAATATCCGTAGCAACAAACGGATATGCAATTGCCAAAGTTGTATAATCCCCGTTCTCGGTGTAAGGAGAAAGAGTCGGTGCAGCTGCTAAAGTAGAACCAATTAAAGAGGTTCCTCTAGATCCCCCGCCACTATCTTTTCTTTCTGTATCCAAACGAGAAAGAGTGGAAGATAATGTAATTCCAAAATACTTACTGAGTTCATGATCAATATTTGTCCGGATGCTATAGCGATCATAATTGCTTCCCTCAATAATCCCTTCTTGATTGAATACACTTCCTGAAATGGAATATCTAGTTTTTTCGTTACCTCCACTCACATTCAGGGAAGTAGTCAGAAGCGGAGCCTGCCGAAAAGCCAGACTTTGCCAATCAGTACCTATCCCAAAGTTCTGAATCTGATCAGAAGTAAAATACTCTTTTCCCGTATCATTCAATTGTTGGATATTATAAAAAGTGGCATATTCCTGGGCATTCATCAAATCCATCCTAGAAATAATTGATTGGAGACTATAGCTCGTTTCTAAGTCAACAATAGCTGCACCTGCCCTACCCTGTTTTGTTGTAATCAAGACTACACCGTTTGCCCCTCTTGACCCATATATTGCCGTAGCAGAAGCATCCTTAAGAATTTCCATACTTTCAATATCAGAGTTGTTTAAAATAGTCTGATTCGCAATCGGAAACCCATCTATTACATACAATGGCTCATTACTCCCCTGTATAGAATTAGCACCCCTTATCCTGATACTCATCGTTGCTCCGGGTGCACCGGAGTTCTGCATGACTTGTACTCCGGCCGATTTTCCTGACAGGGCCTGCATAATATTGCCAGAAGGATAATTATTAATCTCCTCACTCCTAATCTGGGCTATCGATCCTGTAACATCGCTTTTTCTCATTATTCCATACCCCACGACTACGACCTCATCCAATGCCTGGGTATCCTCCTGCAAGACAATATCAAAACGTGTTCTACCTGTAATAGTAATATCTTGTGTCAGATAACCGATATACGAAACATGAAGGACAGCATTTTCTTCCACCTGCAAAGCGAAAGTGCCATTCACATCCGTTATGGTCCCATTTGTAGTTCCCTTTTCCACAATATTAGCGCCGATAATGGATTCTCCGCTCTTATCGACAATTACACCGGTAATTGCAATTCTCTTTTTCTGTTGCCCGAGAGAATTCTCTTTCTCTCCCGGTTTTTTCATGATATAAACCTGCCTTCCGTCGATCTTGTAGGTGTTTTGTGTATCCGCGAAAAGCAAGTCGAGTACTTTTTCTATAGACTCGTCACTCACCCGCAAAGTAACCTTCCGGTTGAGATCAATATCGTTATTGTTATAGAAGAAAACCATGTCACTGGTTGTCTCAATAACACGAATGATCTCCCTTACCGACTTATCAGTCTGGTGAATCGTAATAGCCTGTGCATATGATTCCCAAAGGGAAAACAGTTGTACAAAACAGATCATAACGATGATCTGAGCTCTTTTCCGCCTAAATCCAAATTTGATTTGCTTCATGACATAGTAAATTAAGTAAACTAAAATAATTGATTATCGATTAAATTGTATTCTGTATTGGTTGTCCTTTACACCAAAATTAAAGGAAGCTATTTGTGACAGGTTATTGAGTAAATGCGAAAGATCTTCTTTCAGTTCCAGCTTACCCGAGCATACGATCCCGGATGGTTGCTGCGGGAAGATCATAATTACATTATAATAACGGGCCAACTGCTGAAGGATACTTTCAATAGGCTCATCCCTGAATATATATATACCGTTGCGCCACGAAGTATATATTTCCGCATCTACTGTTTCCACACTACTCACCTGTCCGCTATATGTATACAATTGATTAGGTACCAACCGGGTATTTTTCCCCTCTAACCTGATATCCACCGATCCGTCTACCAACACAACTTTTCTTAGCGCATCTTCTTTGTAAGCCGACACATTGAAAGATGTACCAAGCACACAAATCTCCAGTTTGTCCGTTTTCACAAGGAAAGGCCGGTTTTCATCCCGTCGTACCTCGGCATAGATTTCCCCGTCTACATATATCTCTCTTTTATGATCGGGGAAAACAGCCGGATAGATCACTGTCGTACCGGCATTTACCCAGAGAGAAGTCCCGTCGGCCAGTGTCAGGGAGGCGCGTTTCCCATAGGGCACATATAGTTGATTATAAGATAGTTCTGCGGATTTCGTATAAACGGTTCCCTTATTAACGGCTTCATTATTAATGGTCAATGCCCCTGCATTGTCATATTTTATTTCTGCATCTTCCCCGTCGATTTCAACCTGTCTGTCTTGTGTGACAATACGTATTTCACCTTGTCCGTGTTGTTCATGAAGCGATTGAAATTTTGCATAATCAATCTCCTGGTTATTCTCATGATACAAACTATTCCTCTCGAAAAGGGAGGTAAAAAATAGCCCGATAATGATTGCAATGCAGGCTGCAACAGTGAGGTATTTATACAGTCGGATTCCTTTCTTACGCCTGTCTTTCAACGAATTTCGGGTTGTTTCAATCCTCTTCCATAGCTGGTCTTTTCTCCGCTGGGGCAATTCATAGCGACTCTCCCTTATGGATTCCAGCAACATATTGGCAGAAATGAATTCATTCAGATCGATCTTTTTACGGTCAATGAGTTCCGACCAAAAGAATTCGCTCTCCTTAGTGGGAGAAATCATAGACTCGATGAAGAAATCATCATCAAGGAAGTCAATGTCTTTATAATTGGTATAATCTGTTCGCATTTTATATCTGTAAACTCCTGTATGAATGTATAGCTCTATGTTAATCGGCATTCGGGGGAGATGAAATATCTTTTTTACGGATCTTCGAAATAGCCCGGTGTACCAGCACCTTCACCGACTGGTAATTGATTTGCATGATCTCCGCTATTTCATCATAAGAATATCCTTCGATAAAGCGCAAGTGAATGGCTTCCTTTTGATGTAGGGTAAGGCCTGACAACAGACGTTTGACTAATCTGTCCTTATGGCTTTTCTCCTCATTTTCAATCCATAAATCCTGACTGTTTTTTTCGATAAACGAGTCGGAACCATCATTTACAATTTCCACATAGCGTTTGTTATTTCTTAATAAAAATAAAATCCGATGACGGAACGCTGCTATCAGATATTGTTGCAAGTTGGAAATATGGTTGAATCTCTTTTCATTTGTATAGATATCTATAAATACATCATGTATTGCATCTTCTATCAGTCCTGTATCAGAATGAAACGACTGGCCATAAGCATACAGGCTATCCGCATACGTCCTGTACATAAACGCAAGCAGGTCTTCGTTCCCGTCAAATACTGTACCCTGACCGGATCGGATCTTTACGGCCTTCTTTATTTTCATTTTTTTCAGATCTATCTCCATGATACTGTCTTCAATAAAGAGAGAAAATTCTGATATCTTTCATAATCGGACCGATGCATATATAACGAATTCTTTTTGCGACATTGCTAAATGAGAATGTTCAAAACGCATTTATATTAATAAGGGGAAAGTGATTTGCAAAAGTATACAATCAGATAGTTAAAAATATACAAATCAAACATTATTACTTTATCCTATTTCCTATTTACTTTATTGTATAAAAATGCAAGATGAATTTTCTTTACCGATAGTTTTTATTAGTTTTGTGATACAAAATTAGTTTGTATGAAAAGAATCCATTTTACCTCAATTTTAGCAGTAGTTTTATTGCTGTCTTTCTCATTGCATGCACAGGAAAATCTGTCTTTTGGACAGAATAAAGAGATTATCTCCCCGGAGATACATGCCGACAACTCCGTCACATTCCGTTTAACGGCTCCTACCGCTAACAACGTATCTGTGACAGGCGACTTTCTGGCTCCCGGTGAGGAAGCAGATATGACTAAAAATGCCGACGGCGTATGGAGCTATACAACACATCCCCTGCCTTCCGAATTATATACCTATGCATTCAACGTGGACGGGCTGCAGGTGAACGATCCCAATAATGTTTACTACCGGCGCGACGTAGCCAGCACATTGAACGTACTACTCGTCGGCGGCGGACAGGCTGACCTCTATAAGGTGAATAGTGTCCCGCACGGTACAGTAACAAAACGGTGGTATCAATCTCCCGGCAACAACATGACCCGGAGGATCACCATCTACACACCTCCCGGCTATGAAAAGAGTGACAACTCTTATCCTGTCCTTTACCTACTGCATGGCATGGGTGGCGATGAAGAAGCATGGATGACCCTCGGACGTGCATCTCAGATAGCGGATAATCTGATAGCCCAGGGCAAAGCAGAACCGATGATTATTGTGATGCCCAATGGAAACGTGGCACAAGAAGCCGCACCGGGAGAGTCGAGCCTGGGTTTCTACAAGCCACAATTCCGTCTACCACATACTATGGACGGAAAATACGAAGAGACCTTTCACGAAATCATCCGGTTTGTCGATTCCCAATACCGCACCATTCCTGAAAAGAAAGGCCGCGCCATCGCAGGCCTCTCCATGGGTGGATTTCATACCTTGCACATTTCAAGATACTACCCCAATACCTTTGATTACATGGGACTCTTCTCTGCTGCTATCATGCCGGATGAAAAGGTAAAATCAAAGGTGTACGACAATATAGGAGAAACATTGGCTACTCAAGAAAATAATGGTTATGCTCTATACTGGATCGCTATCGGAAAAGAAGATTTTCTCTACCAGGCCAATATCGATTTCAGAAAAAAACTCGATGCAATGGATTTCCCATATATTTACCGGGAATCAGAAGGCGGACATACATGGCGTAACTGGCGGATCTATCTATCGGAATTTCTGCCGATGCTATTTAAAACCAGATAATTGATTAGTATCTATATCAAGCAATTAATTGAATCCCTTCAGGGATTGTCGTCTAAGTAATATAAACAAGCAAAGAACAATCTGTATTTTTTTATTTTTTAAATAAAAAATAACTATCTCCCTTTTTCGTTTCAATGATTTAATTCATAGTTTTGTAGGGAGTATCCGCATACAAAAAGGATATTCAGAAGTTCTCGAACATCCATATATGGTTTTCTTTCCGGATAATCGGGTAAACACTCTCCAGAAAATATATAAACCGATATAAAACAACAAATTATGTCAACAACAGTCAAATTGTACTCTTTCAGTCTCAGTAATACAAAGACTTATCTGTTCGCAGCGATATTTATTGTCGGCAACCTGCTCTTACCGCAGTTGGCACATCTTGTACCGCAGGGTGGATTAATCTTCCTTCCTATTTATTTCTTTACGCTGATCGCCGCTTACAAATATGGCATACACGTGGGATTACTGACCGCTGTCTTATCTCCGTTAGCCAACCATCTGTTGTTCGGCATGCCACCCGCAGCCGTACTTCCGGCTATCCTCATTAAATCAGTTATTCTGGCTATTGCCGCTGCATTAGTCGCCAAACAAGCCGGAAAAGTATCACTTCTGGCTATTCTAATTGCTATCCTTGCTTATCAGTTGGTCGGAACCGGTATAGAATGGGGCATGACACAAAACTTTGCCATTGCCGTTCAGGACTTCCGTCTCGGTGTTCCCGGTATGCTTATTCAACTCTTTGGCGGTTACTTCCTGTTGAGGGCAATAGCCAAAATATAAGATGATTGCAGGAAAATCATTTGAGGAAGTCATGCAAAGGTTTCGTGAGATCACCTTTCACGAAACCTTTGATATGATCGTCGCTATTGCTAACGGAGGTATTATTCCGGCAGCGATCATCAACCAGCGACTGAATATCGAAATACAACTTCTAAAGATCAATCTGCGTGATCCTGATCAGCAGCCGAGATACGATAGCCCAAAACTGATCTCACCTATAGAATTCGATTATAAAGACAAATCGATCCTTTTAGTGGAAGATCGAATAAAAACAGGAGCTACGGTACAATACGCCATCGATCTTTTACATGGTGCCCGGCAAATAAAAACATTCGCCGTGAACGGGAAGGCCGATTATTCGCTCTACGATGAATCCTGCTTCAGATTTCCCTGGATAATGTAAACAGGATCTTTCTATTAAATAAGGTCACACTCTCCATAGAGGTGCAGCCCTATAGGCACAACACTCTTTAAAACAAACAATTATCAGGGTAAGTATGTACAAAATCACCCTCTTATTATATTGCATGTTACTGTCAGCATCCCCGCTGGTAGCCGGAAACATTCACCCCGGAAACGAACCGGATGAAGAACTGAACGACACCGTTCGACTCGATGAAATAATTGTCACCGGCACCATGCCGAAAGTCAATCTGCGCAACCTGCCTATGAGCATATCGGTAATTTCAGGAAACCAGATTGAAGAAAGGATTCAACCCAACATTCTGCCTCTGCTGACCGAAGAAGTGCCGGGCCTGTTCATTACCCAGAGAGGTGTGATGGGTTACGGCGTGGCCAACGGGGCGGCCGGGGGGATGAGCATGCGCGGGATCGGAGGAGCACCTACCACAGGTGTATTGGTGCTGATCGACGGACATCCGCAGTATATGGGACTGATGGGGCATCCGCTGGCCGACAGTTACCAGTCCATGATGACGGAACGGGTGGAAGTGGTACGCGGCCCGGCTTCGGTACTCTATGGTTCGAATGCCATGGGTGGCGTGATCAATATCATCACCAAAAAACAACAACGGGACGGATCGCACGGCATGGCACAGGTAATGTACGGAAGTTACAATACATTGAATGCGGAAGCATACACGGGATGGAAAAAAGAAAGATTGCACTTAGTTGGAAACATAGGATACAGCCGCTCTGACGGGCACCGGGAGAACATGGATTTCGAACAGTGGAACGGCTATGCAAAGGTGGGATACGATATTTCACGCAACTGGAAAAGTTTTGCAGACCTGAATATCTCCAACACGGAGTCATCGAACCCGGGGCCGGTGGCCGCTCCCATTACCGATAACGATGCCGATATCACCCGTGGAATGACTTCTCTTGCCATCGAGAACGAGTATACAAATACATCGGGGGCAATAAAGCTGTTTTACAACTTTGGCACGCACCGGATCAACGATGGATACAGGGAGGGAGGACAACCCGTACCCCAACGCTTTAACTCATCCGACCGGATGGCGGGAGTATCGGTATATCAATCCTATTCTTTCTTTGCAGGAAATAAAACGACTGCCGGTTTTGACTATCAACACTTCGGTGGCGAGGCAAAGAATAAGTTTCCCGATGAATCCGACAATGTACAGTTAGCCGATACCTCGCTCTACAATATGGCAGGATACCTGAACCTGCAACAGACCATACTCAATAATAAACTGACGCTGAATGCAGGTATCCGGCTCGATCACCATCAGATCAACGGCTCGGAATGGATACCGCAACTGGGGGCAAGTTTCACTCCTTCGGCTACGACTGTACTGAAAGCAATCGTCAGTAAAGGATTTCGTAACCCCACCATTCGTGAGATGTACATGTTCCCGCCGCAAAATCCGGATCTGAAACCAGAACGGTTGATGAACTACGAGATATCGCTGCTGCAAATGCTGATGGATAACAGATTGAGCTTAGGCGTCAACCTGTTCTATATAAAGGGCGACAACATGATACAACAACCGCAACCGAATATTGGCCAATGGGTCAATATAGGGGAAGTGGAAAATAAAGGTTTCGAGCTCAGTGCAAGTTATCAGGCAATGCCGAATCTGCGTTTTTCGGCAAATTACAGTTATCTTGACATGACCTATAAAATACTTACTGCACCTGAACACAAACTCTATGTGAGTGGTAGTTATACCAAAGGACCCTGGGGAATTTCCACCGGAGTGCAATACATCGGGAATATTTATACCTCCCCGTCTGACACCCGGCAAGAGACCTTTGTACTTTGGAATGTCCGTGCCAATTACCAGTTACTCGATTGGCTGAATCTCTTCATAAAGGGAGAAAACCTATTGGGTCGGAAATATGAAATCAATGCCGGATATCCAATGCCGGGAGCTACAATTTTCGGTGGAATACGGGTGAAAATTTGATTTACTGATTTAACGATTTGATAATTTACTGATTTGAAGATTTAGGGATTCAAGGATTTTGCATTGGTAATTGGTAATTAGTAATTGATAATTCATAATTAGTAATTGGTAATTCCCACATTTAGTCAACCAAAATAAAAAAGAGATTATGGATAGACGGAATTTCTTACGAGCGGTAGCTCTCACGGGAGCAGCGCTTACCACAGTAAAAGAGACAGATGCGATGAGCGTACTCACCCAGTCGTTCGAAACCGCCAATGCCGCCAAAAAATATGATTTGGTAGCAGTAATGGGAGGCGAACCGGAAGCTATGTTCCGCAAAGCGATCGCCGAGATGGGAGGAATAAGCAACTTCATCAGCAAAGGCGACAAAGTATGTGTAAAACCTAATATCGGATGGGATCAACCCGTAGAGATGGCGGCCAACACCAATCCGAAGCTGGTTGAGGAGATCATCAAACAATGTTTTGAAGCAGGTGCAGCGGAGGTCACGGTATTCGACCATACCTGCGACGACTGGCGCAAATCTTATGCCAACAGTGGCATTGAAGAGGTAGCCAAAAAAGCAGGTGCCAAAGTGGTGCCCGCCCATCAGGAGTCGTATTACAAAACCGTATCCCTACCCAAGGGAAGAAGCCTGAAAACCACCAAGATCCACCAGGCAATTGTGGACTGCGATAAATGGATCAATGTCCCCGTCCTGAAAAATCATGGTGGCGCCCAGCTTACCATCTCGATGAAGAACTATATGGGGATTGTATGGGACAGGGGGTTTTTCCATGCCAACGACCTGCAACAGTGTATTGCTGATGTGTGTACTTATCCTAAGAAACCGGTTTTAAATATAGTAGATGCGTACAGGTTGATGAAGACCAGCGGCCCAAGGGGAAGGTCTCTCTCCGACGTGGTGCTTTCCAAAGGCCTTTTTATCTCTCAGGATATTGTCGCCGCAGACACTGCTGCTGCCAATTTCTTCAACCAGGCACGTGAAATGCCGCTCGACAAGGTAACACATATCTCCAAAGGAGAAGAACTGGGTATCGGCACAATGAAACTGGACAACCTGAACATCAGGAGACTGCGGATATAATACTCCCCTCTTTTGCCCGTATAATCCGCAATCTTATCCGGTATCCATCGCCGGAGGGTGTTGTTGTGCCAAATCGCCCTTTATGTCACTTATCAGAAGGAAAGCATCATGTTAAAAAGAATACGTGTTACACTCTCTCTTATCCTGTTTATACTCATTACACTCTATTTTCTGGATTTCAGGGAATTCCTGCCCGATCGCCTCAGCTTTCTGGCCGAAATACAACTGATCCCGGCACTTCTTGCCCTTAATATCGTCATTCTCGTATCATTGGCGGTGCTAACCCTTCTTTTCGGCAGGATTTACTGTTCATCTATCTGTCCTATGGGTGTCTATCAGGATATAGTAGCATGGTTTTCCAAGAAGTTGAACAGGAAAAAGAAATACCGGTATAGTAAAGCTAAGACCCTGCTTCGCTGGAGTGTGCTGGCTGGCACGACTGCGGCATTTATCTTCGGATTCACCTTTCTGTTGGGACTACTCGATCCTTATGGTGCCTACGGAAGAATAGTGACCCATCTGCTGCGCCCGGCCTATTTAGCGGGGAATAATCTGCTGGAAATTATCTTCACCTCGTTCAATAATTATACTTTTTATAAGGTCAGCATCTATATCCTTAGCATCTTTTCTCTTGTAACCGCCCTTATTACCCTGTTAATCATAGGTTACATGGCATGGCGTAATGGTAGAACCTGGTGCAATACTATCTGTCCCGTGGGAACCACACTTGGTTTCCTGAGTAAATTCTCCCTGTTCAGGATCCGGTTCGTAGATGAAAAATGTAACATGTGCGGATTATGCGCCATGAAGTGCAAGGCTTCCTGTATCGACTCAAAAAACAAGCAGATCGATTACAGTCGTTGCGTTACCTGTTTCAACTGCATCGAAAGTTGTAACCGCGACGCAATGAAATACACCCTTGTCCGGCCGGGGAAGAAAAAAGAAACCGACGCGGTGCCGGCATATACTCATGTGAAAGAAGAGAAGCAGGTCGATGAGTCGAAACGCCGCTTCCTCTCCGCTTCCCTGGTGACGGGATTAGCGGCAGGAAAACTTATCGCACAGGAGATGATCTCCGAAGAGCTGCTTCCGAGAAGAGAATTCAAACGACAAATCCCTATTGCTCCTCCGGGAACACCCACTTTCGACCACCTGCGGGAGAAATGTATCTCCTGCCACCTTTGTGTAAGCAAATGTCCGTCACATGTGATCAAACCGGCTTTTCTGGAATACGGACTTGGAGGAATAATGCAACCGAAACTCTACTTCGATCACGGCTTCTGCAATTACGACTGTACTATCTGCGGAGAAGTTTGTCCCACCGGGGCCATCCTTCCATTGACAAAAGAGGAAAAGAACCATACCCAGATGGGACAGGTACAACTGATCATTGAAAACTGCATCGTCTATTACGACGAGACAAGTTGTGGTGCCTGCTCGGAACACTGCCCCACACAGGCCGTACATATGGTTCCCTATAAAGGGATGCTGACCATCCCCGAGATCAGGCCGGAGATATGCGTGGGTTGCGGCGGTTGCGAATATGTCTGTCCCGCTATCCCTTATAAAGCCATTTATGTGGAAGGATTGCGATCGCAGAACATCATCGAGATTGAGCACGATGAGGTAGAGGAGATTATGATCGATGATTTCGGATTCTGATACGGAAATAGAAAATTAGTCAAAAATAATTGATACTTTTGCAAACTTGTTATCTTTTTCTTTGTTGTACCGTTATAATAGTAATTTGATTTAGCGAGTACAAAAAGGAATTTTTTCGATAAGGTGAGTGTCATGAGTAGAACAACTGCCATATTATTGCTACCCATCATGATGATCTTTGCGATACAACCCGTTATCGCATTGCATTATTGTGCAGGAGAGTTGCAATCACTCAACCTGTTTGCCCGGCACGCCGCCACAGATATTAACCCTGTACATGCGGCAGACCACGGGAATAACCATTCCTGCTGCAATTCGCACAGGACCGGGAATTCGGGCACGAATGAAGATCCGAGGAGGATTGGAACTGCCCGTCACGGTCATGAGTTACACTTTGCCGGAGACAAATGCTGCAACACAGAGATACTTGAGCTAACTACCGATGACTACCAGAATAAGGTAGAACAGCCGGCCTCCCGCCTCTTACCTCTCTCTTTTGACACTGTAGGAGCCATTTTGACCCGGTTGTATAAATTATCGGATCCCATAACCGACATCCGTACCCCTCATCCTGACTTTCCTCCGGAAGGTCTTTTCCTGAAAGATGTAAGCTTGCTCACTTACATCTGTATTTACCGTATTTGATTTATCGGTCGCGTTTACAGGCACAACCTTATAAGGTTTCTATGGCCTTTCTTTAATTAAAGGGTCATTACTCATATGGTTGCGCAGGTAATCTATTGTTTTCTCTTTTTAATACATATCTAATCTCTTAACTTTTTTATGATGAACAAGATCATCAAATATTTCCTGCATAACAGGTTAATAACCATATTACTGCTGATCCTTATTATCGTGTGGGGGATTGCTACGGCGCCATTCAACTGGTACAGCCTCCTTCCCCGCGATCCGGTGCCGGTGGATGCGATCCCGGATATCGGAGAAAATCAGCAGATTGTCGCTACAGAATGGATGGGACGCTCGCCCATAGACATACAGGAACAGGTCACCTACCCCCTTACCACCTCTTTACTGGGTATTCCGGGAGTGAAAACGATCCGTAGTTCTTCCATGTTCGGTATGTCATTTATCTATATCTTAAAAATCTCATTTAAAATTCCCAACTCAAGTTAATAGTTTTCAAAGCGGAAT
>NZ_JAXQGC010000043.1:0-75697 GCF_034331125.1 Proteiniphilum sp. | reverse complement strand
CATAAAACAGGCTCATTTTTTATCAAAAATAATTTTGAGGGTGAAAGTTGGGTTAATGCTCAAAGATACAAAATGAATTTTAGATAGAAAAGTTATTTTTAAGAAAGTTTTAACTTAAATGATATCCCTGACTACGCAGTTCTGATGCACGGAAGAGGTTATAGGTCTCCTTATCTAACGGATAATCCCAGCAGCCGAGACTATGGTATATTTCACCTCCGAATCCCGATTTGAATTTGTATAAGCCGTAGAGCGGATGTTCGGGATCGGGTGAAGGGGAAATGCCGAACATGTCATACTGGGTGCAACCCGCCTGTTGTGATCTCATGATCGCTTCCCATTGCAATGCGTAGGTTGCCATAAGGTTACGGTGTGACGATGAGGATGCACCGTAAAGATAAGATCCTCTGTTGCCTGTAATGACTAGGAACATAGCCGCTAACGGTTTTTCGTCGTATTCCGCTATAAGAAGGCTTACATCGGCCGGAGAACTGGTATTGTCTGCACGGGCGTCAAGCACTGCCCGAAAATACTTGATATCGTTCAGGAGAAGGTGATTCCTGGTCGCTGTCTCTTTATAGAGTTCATACCAGATATCCATTCCTTCCATGCCCATCGATCTTACCGTCACCCCTTTGCGTTGTGCTAATTTGATATTGTAACGTGTTTTCAGTTTCATCCTTTGGAGAAGGGTTTCTTTATCCTGTGTCAGATCGAGATAGATGGTATTAGCCGGCAAAATATTGGAGTGGGCTTTCTTGAAATTCCAGTTATGCGTACTGAAATTGAACCGTAGTTCCTGTGAGAGACTTTCCGGTTCGCCTTTCCATATCCCGTTCTCGTCGAAATGATCTTTCTCTCTGGCCCAGTATGATTCCCAGCAAAGGTCATAACGAATATGGATGCAATCGGGAGTCAGAACTGAGCGGAGAGATTCGGAGAGTTCTTCTAAAAATATACCCTGGAATTCGTCGGCCGGTTCAATTTCCGGGCCGTAAGGCACATAAGCTACAGAATGATTCCGGTTGATCTGCTGCAAAATAACCAGCAGATCCGATTTAATGTATGACTGATCTCCTAATTTCGGAAAGAGATCGGGCCTTTGTGACGTAAAATTGACGGCAAGGGTGTTAGCTCCCAGGGATGTTTTCACCTCCGACCAGAAGGCCGTTTGCTGTAAAATAGGTGTAGCATATAACTCTTCGGTCTCCTTGAGGAAGACGTTCGTTAGCATATCTTCTTTATTTTAAACCTGCAAAGGTAGGCAAAATAAATCTGTTTCTTCAGGGAAATTATTTTTTCTCTCTGTTTAAGCGTGTTATCTCATTTAACATCAAAGGAAATGCGGGATATGCCATGTCATGCCCATAACCTTGCAGTTCGAGTAAACGGGTATCCTGATGTCCTGCTACTTTCATCATGCGGGCAAGATAGGCGTTCTCTTCATAGCGGCCCAGCATTTCCAGTTCGCGGTCTCCCGTGATAAGCAGCATAGGAGGGGCGTCGGAGCGGACATGAAACAGCGGGGCATATTTATCTATAACCGGTTGTTTGTCGTCGATATCGTTCTCCTTTCGTATAGTAAAGTGGGTGATAGCCTGCCCGCTGAAAGGGATCAGGCCGGCAATACTGTCGGCATCGATACCGTGAACTGCAAGATATTGTTTATCCAATCCAATCATCATGGACAGATATCCTCCGGCAGAATGTCCCGATACAAATATTCGCGAACTCTCGCCTCCATATCTCCCGATATTTTTAAAGACCCATGCCACCGCTGCTGCCGCATCTTCAATATAAGCGGGTGCTTTTACCCCCGGAGCAAGCCTATAGTTGACGCCGACAATGCACAGATCTTTATTTTTTAGTGCTTCGGGAAGTTCTTTATTGCCTCCTGTCAGGCCGCCACCGTGAAACCAGACGACTGTAGTAAAATCTTTTTTATTTACCGGATAGTAAATATCGAGCAGGCACCGCTCTCCAATATAGCTGTCTTGCCGGCGCATTTCTTCCGCATAATAGGGTATGTCGGAAATAGTTTTGTATTGTGTGTCTTGTGCCACCGCTGAGGAAAATAAAGCGATAAGCAGGAATAGAGTTGGAATTCGGATCATAACTGAAAGTTTAGAAGTTGAAACTAAGAACTAAGAAGTTAGCAATAGGAACTTGGAATAAAGCATTCCAGAACGTTTTTCTCCGTTCAAAAAATGCGTTGAAACTTTTGTTTCTTAAGAGAATAAAAACAGCCAATGTGTTTTTTTAAGAGAATCGTGTAAAATCAGAACCGGTCGGGTTCTGTGCGTGCGGCTGTAGCCGTTACATTCCGGAAATTCCGGTCGAAACGGGAGAGCAGCAACTCAACCAGTTTCGTATGAAAAGCTGTATAGAGTTTTGTCGAGATATGTTTTCTGTCCTTTCGTTTTATCAATCCGAAACGGAGTTGTTTGTCATCTACCCAGATCTCAGGCTTAAAAAAAGCTTCATTTTTCCATAGAAGTGATCCGTAGGTAAGATAACCGTCTGCAGTCGCTACCCATTTATCCGCTTTTTTGTTTTCTATTGCCTCATAGATCTTGTCCAGTAAAAGATCGGGATGATCGGTGTAAATGATGATTGCCATATTGTACAATTCTATTCCTTCTTAGAGTGATAACTATTGACGGCATTCTTGACTGATCCGTGGAGCAGTAACAGGTTTTTTGCCTGTTCGTATGGGAGTCCCAGTTCATCGACGATCATACGTGTGCCTCTGTCCACCAACTTTTGGTTAGTGAGTTGCATATTTACCATACGGTTGCCTTTTACCCTCCCAAGCTTGATCATGGTGCTTGTCGTGATCATATTGAGTACCATCTTCTGGGCTGTTCCGGCCTTCATACGGGTACTGCCGGTCACATATTCCGGCCCGACAATGGGTTCTATCTTAATCTCCGCTTCAGCTGCTACGGGAGAATCGGGATTACAGCAGATGGCTGCCGTAAGGATACCCTTTTCACGTGCGTGGCGTAACGCCCCTATCACATAAGGAGTGGTGCCCGAAGCTGCAATACCAACCAACACATCGTTTTGATCGATCTTATGTGCTATAAGCTCTTCCCACGATTTCTCAAGGTTGTCTTCGGCTGCTTCCACCGGATTACGTAACGCGACGTCTCCTCCGGCAATCAACCCGATCACATAAGTGTCGGGCATGCCGAAGGTAGGTGGAATCTCAGAGGCGTCGAGCACTCCAAGCCTGCCGCTTGTACCTGCACCGATATAGAAAAGACGCCCGCCTCGCTGCATTCTTGCCACGATGCCGGTCACCAGTTTCTCTATTTCGGGAATGGTTTTCTGTACGGCAAGCGCCACTTTCTGATCTTCTTGATTGATCTCTGTAAGAATTTCGAGAACGGATTTTTGTTCTAAGTTGTCATAGAGCGATGATTGCTCTGTTATTTTAGTAAAAGACATGACTATTGATTTGATGATTTGCTAATTTGATGATTAATTTAATGTGACAAACAACGTTCAACGGAGCGAAGCGTAGTTAAATGTGCCAATCCCGATGAATCGGGACAAGTAGCAACTATCCCGACGAGTCGGGACAGGTAGTGCTAATGTGGCTAATTGATTGGTATACTTAAATTAGTAATTTGTAATTAGTAATTTACAGTTTGTGATACTCAATCAGTCCGGGCATAGGTGATTGGGATATTGCTCCGATCTCAATTCCTTTTTCTGCCGCGACTTCCTTCAACGGATCGGAAAAATACCATGCGATAGAGCCCACAAAATTAACTTTATTTTTTTGATAATCGTACTGCATCACATTCCTTTCAAAAAAAGCAGAAAAACTGCGGGTAACGATTCTCCGGATAGTCGGGTCTTCGATATGGTTGAGTAGAAACGGGCAGAGGCTTGCCAGAAAACGGTTAGGGAAAGGTTGACGGTATACTTTGTCAATAACAAGTGCAGGTGTAAGATCATACTCGTCGAGTAATGTTTCTTTCAGCCCCTCCGTGAGTTGATTTTTCAAAGCATCTCCTATCAGATTTTTTCCCAATACAGCACCACTTCCTTCGTCACCCAAAATAAAACCGAGCGGCGATATCTGTTTCACAATACTTGTACCGTCCCATTCACAGGAATTACTTCCGGTACCCAGGATACAGGCAATCCCAGCCTCGTGTCCACAAAGACTATGTGCTGCTGCTATCAGGTCACTGTAGACATACACGGTATCAACTGGAAACGATTGACGAATGGCATCACGTACCAGGCCTGTTTTTTCAGGGATACATCCTGCTCCATAGAAATGAACTGCCCCGATATTGGCATCTTTTAACAGGGGTTGCACATATAACCGGATCTCTTCAGCAATCTCTTCTCCTGTTTGAAATACAGGGCTAATACCTTTTCCGGAAAAACGGTGTATTATCTCTCCCTTTCTTGTAAGACACCAGTCTGATTTTGTAGCGCCGCTATCGGCTATTAATATTTCCAAATCTTCTATCTGCATAATTATTTTCTTTTATCGCACGAAGCGTATTATCATGCGAAGCATATATCGTATCGTCGAAGCCATTATCGTCGAAGGCACTATCATGCATAGCATCTATCATTGAATTATCGCAAGTGAAGCGAATTTTATCACAACGAAGTTGCTTATATCTTGATATATATATTCCGTTTATAAAGGATATATCCGAACAGCCAACAAGCAGTGACGAATAAGAGGGCGTAAAGCAGCGATCCGAAATAATCACCTGCCCAGGGACGCAGTAACACTTCATAAACAAACCCTTTGATGGAAATAGCCTCACCCTGCACTGTAAACCTGATGTTGGAAAGTAGGGTAGCGAATACTCCTGCAAACACATACACGATAAGCGGATTTACACCGAATGCATGGAAAAACCGGCTCCATCGCTCTTTTTTATTGATATCGATGATCCAGATCAGCAACCCCAGCAGTTGGGCGGCAAAACCTGTAGTTGTAAGGACGAAAGTAGGACTCCATATTTTCTTGTTGATAGGACAGCCATATTGTAGCAGTAATCCGGCGAATGCAAGTACGGTCCCCCAGATCAGCAGTTTTTCCACGCGGGTATGATTCTCCTTGTTATCAACGATAAGCTTACCGAAGAGAAATCCGATCAGTACATGGGCAATGGAGGGAAGCGTGCTGAGCAGCCCTTCCGGGTCGAATGCAATCCGTTCACCCGCCGGGTTAACATCTTTGTACATATGATCAGTACCCCATAACGCCCGGTCGACTATGGCAATGATATTCTGTTCCGACATCTCAAAGCCTTTTCCGAATTGTAGAATCAGGAAATATCCCAATAACAGCAGAGCCGTTACCCAGGGCAAATATTTATTTTTCACAAATATAGCGATCAGTGCTGCGAAACCATACGCCAGCGCCAATCGTTGCAGTACGCCCAATATACGAAGGGTATCGAAATGGGTAGCAGCTTGTATGAAAGGCTCTCCTGAGGCTAGTCCCCTGCACAATTGTCCGAACCAGCCCAGCGCCAGCCCGATTACGAAAATAAGGATGGTGCGCCGTACAATTTTCCAGATAGCTTCTTTAGATGGTTCGAAGTGGAATTTTCTCAACGACATGAAGGTGGATACACCCATGATAAACATAAAGAACGGGAATACCAGGTCGGTGGGCGTGAGCCCATGCCAATGTGCATGGCCGAGGGGTGTATAGACATATCTCCATGAACCGGGATTGTTGACCATAATCATACCGGCGATGGTGATTCCACGAAGAATATCGAGTGAGAGTAACCGGCCGCTTTGCTGAGGTATATTGATCGTATTCATATATTATTTTCAAATTCAAAATTCCAAATTCCAAATTCAAGATTCGAAATCCATTATCTTTTATCTATCGCTCGAAGCGCATTATCGCCAAAGGCATTATCGTGCGAGGCACATTATCTGTAAAGATAATATTTCTTCGACAATTTCCTGAATGCTTCTTCATCTTTTGTCCAATAGGATTGAATATCTGCGAAACGGTGGTTTTTGGAAAATTCCAGTCGGATAAAATCACTGCCGCTCACTTTGTCGAACATGTCGAACCGGTTTTCGGGAGCATGATCAAATACCTTTTTGTCGGGATAAAGTTGTGCGGCGACCTCCATTACATGGAACTGGATATCCGACAGGCGTGCTTTCCGGAAATCAGTCAGATATATCTGTACTCCCTGAAAGTTACTTCCCTGCCCAACCGAATAATAGGGCTTCAGGTGGATAGGACGGAACATTACTCCCGGCAGTCGTTTCGCATTCAATGCCCCGGCAAACTCTTCGGCATTGATCCATTCGGCCGCGAACATCTCAAAAGGAAGCGTATAACCCACGCCGATAGACATATACCCCAATTCACCTAAGATCCCCGAAACAGGATAAAAATAGGCTGAATGGGCGAACGGTATATGGGGTGAGGTGGGAACCCAGGGTAACCCTGTGTCTTCGAAATTCATTTTCCGACGCCATTTTTTCATCTTTACCACCGTCAGTTTACAAGGTTGAGGAATCATCTTTTCTCCGATGATCATTTCTGCCAATTCTCCACAGGTAAGGCCGTAGACATAAGGGATCCGCAATTGGCTTACAAAAGAGAAGAAACCTTCTTCCACCAGGTTACCTTCCACTTTCAGGCCGCCTAACGGGTTTGGGCGGTCGAGTACCACAAATTCGATGTTGTTTTCTGCTGCTGCCTGCATAGCCAGATACATGGTAGATATGTATGTATAAGACCGGCATCCTATATCCTGGATATCATACATAAGTACATCCACACCTTCCAACATCTCTTTGGTAGGTTTTCTGGTTGCCCCGTAAAGGGAATGGACAGGTACTCCGGTATTGGGATCAATGAATGATTCTATTTTATCGCCGGCATGCACATCTCCACGTACGCCATGTTCAGGGCCATAAAGTGCTACCAGTTGCACATTGGGTGCTTCATGCAGGATATCGATGGTCGATTTCAGGTTGTTATCGACTCCCGTCGGATTAGTGATCAGTCCTACGCGTTTCCCTTGCAATATCTTAAAATTGGACTCTTTCAGCACTTCGATTCCCGTCTTCACATGTATTTTCTGGGCAGAAGAGGAGAGGGAAATGAGTAAACCACATATAATAAATGCTGTTATTAACCTCAAATTATTCATGTTTTTTTAAATTACCAATTACTAAATATCAATTATCAATTATCAATTATCAATTACTAATTACCAATTATCGCCACAGGTATTATCATACGCAGTATATATCACCGAAGGCACTGTCACGCGTAACGTACTATCTGATTACTCAGCTTATTCTTCTGCTGGTGTTTCTTTCTTCGCTTTCCCAAAATCCTTATCTACTTTCATGAAGGGGATCAACACGAGGGTAGGGATGGTGGCCATCATAATAAAAACAAAGAAATTCACATAACCCAGTTGCTCCTGGATCCAGCCGGCAGCCATGCCCGGAAGCATCATTCCCAGTGCCATGAATCCCGTACATATAGAATAGTGCGCTGTTTTATGTTCGCCCTGAGAGAAATAGATCAAATAGAGCATATAGGCGGTGAAGCCAAACCCGTAACCCAGTTGCTCGATGGCTACTGCTACATTTACCCAAATAAAACTTTCGGGTTGGTATATTGCCAGTAAGAGATAGGCGGCATTGGGTAGGGTGATAGCCAGTGCCATAGGCCAAAGCCAGTATTTTAATCCTTTACGCGATGCAACGATACCGCCAATGATACCTCCAAGGGTGAGGGATATCACGCCGACCGTACCATAGGCGAGACCAACTTCCTGTGTGCTTAGTCCTACGCCTCCCACTGCCCGGGCATCAAGCAGGAAAGGGGATGCCAGCTTTACTAACATGGCTTCGGCCAGCCGGTATAAAAGCATAAAGGCGATAGCTAGTCCGATCCCTTTCTTCGTGAAAAACGATTTGAATGTGTTCCCGAACTCTGTCATTACCTCCTTTGGGGTATGTGCGACTTTTCCCGTATCGCTTGCAGGGTAGGGCAACATAAAGCGATGCCAGGCAAAGAAAGCGATAAATAAACCTGCCAGAATGAAAAAGGTAATGCTCCAGGCATATGGGATATTACCGGTACTTTTCTCGAGGAATCCGGCCAGGATCACAAGTAGTCCCTGCCCCGCAATGGAGGCGAGACGATAGAAGGTGCTACGTATGCCGACAAAGAATGATTGCTGTGAATCGTCCAACGCGAGCATATAAAAACCGTCGGCAGCGATATCGTGTGTGGCGGAACTGAAGGCCATCAGCCAGAAGAATGCGAGTGATGCCTGCAGGTAGAATGGGGTGGGTAGGGTAAAAGCAATACCCGCGAATCCGGCGCCGATCAGCAACTGCATGGATACGATCCACCACCGTTTGGTTTTCAGGATATCCACGAACGGGCTCCAGAAGGGTTTGATGACCCATGGAAGGTAGAGCCAGCTGGTGTACAGGGCTATTTCGGTATTGGATAATCCGAAGCGTTTGTACATAACTACGGAAACGACCATTACCGCTACGTAGGGTAAACCTTCGGCAAAATACAAGGTAGGGATCCATGCCCAGGGATTGCGTGTTGTTTTCATTAAAATTACCAATTAAAAATTACTAATTACCAATTAGATATTGCTTTTTGTGGTTTTTTGAATTGCCGTAATAATACGGATAATTTCTTCCATAATCTTCTAACAAGCTATCACATTGTTCTGTAGAGATATAATTGGTATCTCTCAATAATTTTAACCAGAAACGGGTTTCACGGGCTTCCCGGTATGATAGGCCCAATTTGGCCAGAAAATCCTTTCGGGAAAGCCCTCCGACAGACTCTTCGACATTTGCACCGATAGATGTTCCACTTCGTAGAATTTGTCGAGATAACTCAAATTCCTTTTTCTCTTTACATAAATACTGATATAACTTCACAATTCTTATCGCATAGTTATATGTCTTATCTAATATAATATTCTCTTTCTCAGGATAAACCATAATCAACCATTGTAATTAGTCATAAGTTTAATATCCCTTTCCTGATATAAACCAACCAATCATTAGTAATTGGTAATTAGTAATTAGTAATTGTTTCAGATGCAGGAAAATAATGTGCCAGTATCTCATTATAGCTGTATCCTTTTTCTGCCATAATAGCGGCGCCAATCTGACATAACCCAACACCATGTCCCCATCCGGCGCCGGTGAGTATGAATGTCTGAGGAATTCCGTTTTCGTCTTCGTCCTGTGTATCGACTATGAATGCGGAACTATAAAGGTGTGACTTCGATAAGGTACGCCGTATTTCCAGTTCTTTTCCAATTGTCATCACCCGTTCCGTTCCGATGATCTTCAGACGGATGATACGGCCGGAAGCACCTCTTTCGAGGGGTTGCAGGGCGATGATCTCACCGAAATCGATCCCGGAACGTTCTCTGATAAGGGTCGATAACTCTTCCTGAGAATAGGTTATCTTCCAGCGATAGAAGTCGGCTGTTTCCCGGTCATAATCGTTCAGCACTTGTTTTAATACATTTGCATCCTGGGTGTTACAAAAAGCAGGAGGTGAAGTGCGGATCCATTCCTCCGCATTGTCTTCAACAGTCAGGTCGGGCAGGGGTGAACCTTCAGTATAGTCGGGTTTTGCCTGCAGATAGGGATGTATTATGGGTTCCCATACGTTCTCGAATGTTTCCATCACGCCGCCGCAACACTTTGAGAAGCGGGCGTCGCAGATGGTACCGTCATAGAAAAGGACTTCTCCCCATGTTTCCTGAATCACCTTTTTTACCAATTCGGTGGATTGACGGGTGATCCCCTGGTAGCGCTGGCAGTGGTCGTCGGCACAGACGTCGAACCGATTGTGATTCTCCCGGTCGTACCAACGGAATATCTCGGTTGGTGTTTCGAATGACGTTTGGTAATGGGTGCCGGTACTTTCAAGTGATTGATTTTTGTGTATCTGTGCCAGCAGCCAGCTTCGGGAGATGACAGCATGTGCTTTCAGCAGCTCTTCGGAACTTGTAGCACTCATTTCGGATGAGATCACGCTGGTGAGGTAATCTTCTAATGAAACGATATTAATCGCCGAGAGACTGCCGTTTTCCACGATAAATTTCAGGCTACCCAAAAAATATTGATCTTCCTTTCGTTCCCAATGAAATTGCACACCGATGATCACATTTTTCAATCCGAAAGCATTGTGATGCAGATCATCGGCTTCGAAAACGAGTTCATCGGATATCTCCCCCTTGAAAAGGATCTTTTCCCCCGAGATTTCAACCGAATAATCTCCCGGCTGTATTTCCCGACCGTTCGACTTATAACCGTCAGGCAGCGAAAAATCAATTTTTTGCTGTTGCAATAATATGCCTACATGAATCAGCGGTTCACTCATATTTTAATTACCAATTACTAATTACCAATTACCAAATTACTAATTGATAGTTGGTTGTGGGTTGTTGAATATCATTTTAACTTTCAATTGTCAATTATCCATTGTCAATTATCCATTATCCATTATCCATTGTCCATTGTCCATTGTCACCTTCTTCCTTGCCTGTAATTCCCATGTCCTGATCCTGTCTTTATAAAGGTTATGTGCGTTCATTTTCACTATATCGAGCGACGCATCACTATTATCCTCCCAACGACGGCAGAGGTAAAGCACATCATAAATACGGCCTATCTGGTAGCGTCGTGAGATATTCAATCCCAGGGCATAGTCCTCACCATAACTGGTGTTAGGCACTTTTATATCGCGCAGTACCGGCGTATAGAATGCGCGAGGGGCTCCCAAGCCGTTGATGCGCAAAGCGTTATTCCGGCCGTTATCGGGTGTCCATTCGCGATGGTCGATAATGCCCGGTGGAATCTCCTCCATATGGAAGTTGGTCATCCGGTAGGTGCCTACCACCATGGCGCATTGCTGTTCGTAGAAGGCGTCGACAATTTTTTGCAGGGTATCTTCACCGCTGTAGACATCGTCACTGTCGAGTTGTACGGCAAATTTTCCACATTTCGGGTGGTGTACTCCCCGATTCCAGCATCCACCTATACCCAGGTCGTCCCTCTCCGGGATAATATGTATCAGTCGTTCATCATCTTTAAATTCGTCGATAGCCTCTGTGGTACCGTCCGTAGAGTAGTTATCCACCACAATAAGATTGAATGGGAAACTAGTCTTCTGTTTCAATACGGATGCGATGGCATCTTTAATGGTTTTTACACGGTTGCGCACCGGAATGATCACAGAAGCTTCATATTCGAAATGATCTTTGTTGAATTCGATTTCTTCGAATTGTGGTGCCAGGTAGGCTCCCACTTCTTTCAGGTGTTGAGTGCAGGCCTGTTCCATCTCGATCTGCACCTGCCGGTTTTTCGGATCCACGTAATCGAATATTTTTTCTCCCGATGCACGTTTGTCCTCTTCTATCTCCGTGTAAAGGTATTCATTGATATGTATCAGCGGATGGTGTTGTGAGACTTTGAGCCGCAAGTCATATAGTCCGGCGAACCGGTAATCCTCATTCATCCTTGCTGCTGCCTCTTTGAGTGCGTCTGCATTATAGAGCAGCAACGATCCGAAATTGAAATCGTCACGCAGGCTTCCTTCCTGGTAATCTATCACAGGATGATTCTTTTTTTCGCCATCGATCACCGCATAGTAGTCAGTATAGACCATTCCTGCGCGGGTATCCTCTGCGATGCGCATCATCCGTTCAAGGGCAAAATACCCCGGTTTCAGCACAGATGGTTTTTGATAGATGAGCGTGTAATCAGTGGTAGATTTACCGGCGATTTTTCTGATTGTTTCCGTGCTTTGCAGTCTATCGATGATAATCTTTTCACAACCTTCCAGAGTTGTCATAGTTTCGTCTGGTGTAAGCAGATAAATGCTGTGTATCAGTTTCGACTGTTTAAGTTCTTCTACTGTTTTTCTTGCCTGTTCAGGTTGTGTGAAAAGAATAAAGGCGTTTATTTTTTGCATAAAATTCAAATTTAATGTGCTAATGTGACTAATGTACCAATCCCGACGAGTCGGGACGTGTAGTGCCAATATGCTAAATTCTTATTTCTAATTTTTCAATCATCAAATCAACTAATCAGTTAGGGCATCAACCAGTCCTTTCACCAATTTATTCCGGTTCTCCGTGCCTTTTACGGCTTCTATCGGAAATCCCAGTATGGCGGTACCATATTGTTCCCCTTTGTATATGACGCCGGCGCTTAGATTATTCTCTGAATAGCGAAAGACGGTAAAGGCATTCCCGTCTGCCGGTTCGATGGCATCGGGATATTCCACCACATAGCTTTCACTGTTCAGGGTATTATAATAGGACCAATTACCGTGAATAGAGGGAAAGGGCGAAACCACTGCTTTGACCTCTCCGTTTACTGCCCCATAATTGTTGCGCCATTTGTATCTGAGGGTGTTTTGTGCCCACTCCCTGTCTTCCGCTGATGCATAGGGGTTGTCCCACAGGTCGGTTCCCACGAAAGCACCGCTGACGATGATACTGCCGCCATTGTTACAATAATCGGTAATAGCTTCCTGGTTGGATTGGGAGAATGTTTTGAACCGCGGTGGTTTTGCTCCCCGTGCTACCGACCATTCTCGTTGTTTACCCAGTATCCAGTCCACAATACTATAGGAGTTTAAAGATAAACTTTTATTTTCAATAGCAGCGACAGATGAAGATACAAATGAATAGCCTGCTTCGGCAAAGGCTTGCCCGTGAATAAAGGGGTAGTCGAAAGTATTACCTGCAATTGCGGTAGTTTCGTAATTCGCACCGCTGTCACCGAAACCCGATGCGTCGTCGTCCATCCAGGGGACCACACGCCGGAACTCGTGCTGGGGACCGATAAAATAGTGATCGGCGAGATAGGGAACGCCGTTATCCACATTTCCTGCAAAACCGGCGATGCTGTCTTCGGAGGTAGTAAAACTGAACGGAGCGGAAACCCTCGTAAATCCGTTTACGATTAAGACTTCCCCTCTCTGGTCCGTTTTACGGCATACGGAGAGTATCTCCGACGGAAAGCTGATCCCACCGTCGTTCACAGCCACTACCTTAAAACTGTAAACAGTGTCTTTTTGTATGGATGTACTGTAACTGTTGCTATTCACAACGATTCCGTTATCGAATCCTCCACCGTTAAGGCGGGTATAGACTGTATACCGGGTGGGAGTTGCCGACGGTTCCGCGGGATCGGGCGATGGTTGCCATTTCAACTCCACTTCCGTATCACCCGAAAAGCGGGCGCTGAATTCTTTTACAGGAAGTGGTTGTACTACGTAAGGACGGTTGTACTGGTTCGCCAGGAACCGGAGCATCCCCTTGTAGATGGAACGGCTTACAGTAAAGCGGAAAGAGGGGTCCAGTCCGTAGCGCATATCAGCGAAGTTTTGATGGGATAACAACTCCAGTAGCATGGTCGGTACATTAGGCATCCGTGCTTCGGCATAGGAACGATTCCAGAGATGGCGGCGTGTCCATTCCGGTTCGAATTCGCGCCGTATATCGCTTACGATCTCTTCCATCACCAGTTCGGAGAGATCGCGTGATGCCCATCTCGATCTTCCGCTTTCGAATAACCCGTCGTTAAAATGCGTCATATAAATACCGAGTGTACCGACTATGGTATCTCCCCAGAAAGTCCCTGCATCGGTATGGAAAGCAAAAGCCATGTCTACAGGGATATTGAGCCCCTCTTCCTTGGGCAGTACCGGCGATCTTCCTGCCAGCCAGTTCACCCATGCACCGCGTGATGCATAGTCGTCGGTATAATCATTCTTCCCTTCAGTACGGTTGTATACACTGTCGGGTACGCCCGCCCACTGCATCCAGTAACGTGCTCCCTCGGTATAGCGTGGGTAGCCGCTTATCTCGGGTGAATAGTTGATCTTTGATATAAGTGTTTCCTTAGAAACCTGTTTTTCGGAACTTTTTGTATTTTCTTTTTCAAATCCGTCGGGGTGGGGCATTCTTGCGATATTTCCCATTCCTCCTCCAATTTTTATCGCATCGGCAGTGACAATCCTCCCTGAACGACTGCTCTTGTTGGTGAGTGTTATTTTATGACTATTCCCTTTGTCGAGATAAAAATATCCCAGAAATATCCAGGTGCCGCCCCCCATTTGCTGGTTGACCCGGAAATCGGTTCTTCCACCGGCATGATACACGCTGTAGAGCGCGTCGTCGCTACTGTTTTTAACCGTTTGATAGGATACATAGACACCATATTTTCCCTTTTCGGGAATATCGGGATACCATTCGGCGAGGCTCTCTTCACCGCGGGTTATTGTCTTGATTTGTCTGGCTGTTCCCATCCCGAACGGATTTTCACCATCCAGATAGATCTCTTTTGGGTTGGCAAAACCTGCAGAATTGGTATTTTGCCATCTTTCTTTTCCATTGATTTCCCGGTATTGTGAACTACCATATCTGCCTGAATGCCCGGAACGGTTCCCTCCGGTAACATCATCATTGTCTATGATCAGTTCCGTTTTGTTATAATCCCGTTCGCGCGGCATCAGTACGTTAGCTCCTGCATTCTCAAGCATCGGGACCAGGAACGGCAGGACATAACTCTGTGTGTAAAGGTCTTCTACCGTTTGGAAGATACGTGCCCGCTGCCATTCCCACCGTCCCAGTTTCTGCTCGTAATACCAACCATGGCTTTGCCACAGTGCAATATGGTTGTTTTGCAATCCTTTGTCGAAATCTCCCATAGGAGAAGAGATATTGGTGACGAGCGGTTTTTTTACCCGGTGTGCGATCATCCGGTTCTTGTCTTTCTGCTTACTCCGGAAGAAATTGGGAATCAGGTGGCTGATCTCCTGTCCGTCGGAAAAAACGCTTATGCGATATTTTTTCTGTGCCGGGGGGAGGTGGTAACGCACGCTGTCGTAGATATGCAGTACGGTATTCTCCCGCATGGGTAAGTATGATAGCGAGAGGTTGGTGTGCAACTCCATACTCTTTTCCCGTTCATTCATCGCGATGCTGTCCACCGTAACCCTTCCGGGGCGCAGCATGACCTCCTTATAGATATTGGTGAGGGAACTGTTCAACTTTTGTTTCAGAGAATCGTCGGCAAGATTCCGGGAAAAAGCAGAATAAGATATGAGTAGTATCAACAGAATAAAAATGGATTTTCTCATGCGGCTATTTTATCTTTTCTTTTGGACAATGAGATCAAGTACAACAGCATCATTTTTGACACAGTAATCTTCCTCTCACAGACAAAGATATCAAATATAAAGATATTAGTTATTCATTTCCACTATTTCTGATGGTTCACTCTCATTATTGTCCGCATTGATGGTTGTCACACAGTAGGACCCCCGGGAAGTCACTGGAAGACTATTTTTGTCTGTGATTGCCAGTACCACACCCTCTTTTTTGACATCGGCGAAATAATAGACTACGGATCTGAGGTTTCCCTGTTTGGCCCAGGTCAATTGCCCGTTTTCAATTTTCACGTTTGTTGGTTTTGTTGGAGCAGGAGCCACTTCACGTCCCAAAAACGGAATAACGGCCGGATTTTTGTAAATATCAGCCAGTTTATCGGTGA
Organism: Proteiniphilum sp.; assembly: GCF_034331125.1. Classification (NCBI taxonomy): domain Bacteria; kingdom Pseudomonadati; phylum Bacteroidota; class Bacteroidia; order Bacteroidales; family Dysgonomonadaceae; genus Proteiniphilum; species Proteiniphilum sp. The sequence goes on along the minus strand of NZ_JAXQGC010000043.1, from coordinate 60,097 downwards.
TGTTGATGTTGTTGAAAAGTACAAATCTGGCGCTATACATGGCATTTCCCTTCACTTTCTGGTTTTTGCGGGTCAAGTCGAACTGTCGTTGTAGTTCGGCAGTCGATTGAAAGGGTGAGGGACTTGTACCATCGCCGAATTTATAAAGGGCATGCCCTATCATCGGCGCGGCGGTATAGCTGTATTGTGTCCACCAGCCTAATCTTTCCTGAAAATCGTTGTAGGGGTTGCCCACCTCCTGGTATAATTGCGGCATTACCACATCCAGCCAGCCTTCCTGGCACCATTTGCGCACATTGGCAAACAGGGTGTTTAAATTATAATCGGGACTGGCTGCGGGGGAAATGGTAAAAATAACCCCCGGTTTGGTGGCCACAATTGCATCGTGTACTCCCTTGATAGCCATATCCACATTCGCTCTTCTGAAGTCCTCAATAGAGTTGTAGCCCGCACCATATTTCTGATAGTCGGGCGCATCGGAAACCATTGTGCCTGCGGAAGAAGGATCAGGATAGAAATAGTCGTCAAAATGAATTCCGTCTACATTGTATTTCGTTATAAGGTCTTTCACTATATCAGCCAGACGCTGCCTTACCTCGGGTAAAGCAGGATTGTATATCTGTATTTTCTCGTGGCTGACTACCCACTCGGGGTTGACCGATGGATGCAAAGCAGGATAGGGAGTCGCGTTACTGGCACGGGTGGCGATGCGATAAGGATTCATCCATGCATGGAATTCGATGTTTCTTTTGTGTGCCTCGTCGATGAGGAACTTTAGCACATCATACCCCGGATCCTTCCCCCTTTCACCGGTAATGGACACACTCCATGGTTCGTAAGGAGAGTTATAGAAGGCATCTCCCATCGGTTTAACCTGGAAGATAACCGTGTTGATATTCAGTTCTTCGAATCGGTCGAGATATTGGATATATTGGTCTTTCTGGGCTTGGATTCCATATTTACCCATAGGCCAGTCGAGTCCCCAGGCGGTAGTGATCCATACCGAACGCATCTCTTTTTTGGGGAAGATCAATTCAGCGGTCGGTTTCGGATCCGGATTATCGGGAGTATCGGTATCGGGGATGTCATCCTTACAGGAGATAACAAAAGCCGTGAACAGAAATAGAATATAATAATAGATTTTTTTTCTCATTTTCAGAAAGTTTATGCAGTAATGTTACCGCGGATAAAACAAATGATCAGAAAAATAACTTTGCCGGAAAGAGACCGGCAAAGCCATTTCTCATTAAGGAGAGTTTATTTCATCCTTACTCATCCAGTGATTTTTTAGGAAATTCAACCATAACAAACCCGGCGTCGTTGGAAGCGCCGTAGAGCACCAGTTTATCATCGTTGCCTTCCTCATCTTTGGTGACATGCCAGCCTGTCTGGGTAGAAGGAGACGCGTTTACCGGTCCAAGGAGAGAATATTGGAAAACGGGGGATTTGCTTCCGGCCTCAAATATTTCCAAGGCCTCTGTGATGGATCCACCCCTGGTAATATCATATACATACATTACCACCGGATCGCTTCCACCTCTTGCCGCAGTAACTGTCAACAGGTAACGTTCACCGTTAAAATAGACCACTCTGGGATCGGAAGCCCTGATGGGGATGGAGGTATTGTCCATTTTATATATCACCTCGGCATCAGCGTTAGTGACCATAATGGGTGCTTCGTGGCCGGTAAGCAGGTATTGATCGCTGTTCCCGATACGGTTTATATTCATGAATCCTCCCAAGCCTTTCTGAGTTCCTAAGATTGTTGGTTCGGATATCTCTGTAAAGTTGGTTACCTTAAACCGTAGTATCTGTGTTACGGCATTGTCTCCGAAGTAGATGTGGCCGTTTCCATTCTCATCCACGTTTACCGAGAGGTTGTCGCCATGACGTGCCCCCGCACCGGCTATCGTTCCCTTATTGATATTGGCGATTACCTGCGGTTCCTGTGAAGGATCTGTCCAGTGATAAATCTTTAGCGGCGAGACAAGGCCACCCGACAGATTGGCGATATAAGTATGTCCGTGCACCTGTGCTCCTAAGTTCACCGGGAACGTGCCACCTGTTACTCCCGTCAGATTTAAGGGGATGGGGTTGATCTCGCCATTTCTCAGATCATTTACGTCTAATAAATGTGACCCCATGGCATTGCGGGTGACAATTAATACGTGTTGACCATCGAATCCGGAACCTCGGGTTGTTGAACCGGTGAAAACGGGGTAAATGGGATTTCCCAATTCATTGTTGGTATGATCGATGATCTGAGGTTTATTAAAATCAGCGCCAAAGAGTGGGACGTTGAGCCTGAGTTCAACAAAATATTCACGAAACCTGGGTTCGTTGATCACTTTTACCACAATTGTATTGGCATCCACTCCCTCGGCAAAGTTGAAACTGTAGGTTTCACGGTCCAGTTTGGCACCATCTGACAGTTCAACCTCAAAACGGATAGCGGATACATCCGTTTCGGGATCTATTCTGGGAAATGATACTTTTTTTGATACCTCGTCCACCGTTCCCTCCACAACGGTATTTCCCTCTACACCGGCATTGAGTATCTTGATAGATTTCAATACGGTATATTTGTCTGATTCCATATTTTTCGGAAAATCTTCCTCACAAGACAGGAAGAACATTATGAGCAATGAAGCGAAAATTATTCCGCATTTTGGTGTGATATTGATTATTCTCATAGTAGGATCATTTTTTTAATGTGATTAATTCTGTGGCCATCCTTCGGTTTGTTGCAAAACATATCCTCTACTGGCATAATCATCTATTTGCGTTTTTCCGACAGGAGAGAGGTAAGGATTTACGTTCACCTGGTTCAGGAACGGTTGTCGCCCGTTAGTCACGATGTCTTTATAGAAACCCACCATTTGGGCACCATTCGTTCCATTATAGACGATTACTGATCCATCGGCTTTTGTTACCGAGAAAGCTTCGGGTTTTGCACTGGCAAGGTAATCGTTTGCCTCTGCCGGGAAGTTCACCCAGGCGCCTGTCAGTAATTCCGGATCACTGTCGGTATCCATATATTCGAGTTTGTACCATCGCTTCAAATCGATAAGCCTTCCATCTTCAAATATAAATTCCATGCGGCGCTCACGTCTGATTTCCCATAACAGGGGCGAAACGTTGGGATCTTTGCCGGGATCGTCGGGGAGCGCATCGAGCATCAGGGGAGCTGTTTTTTGTACGCCTTTCTCAATAGCTTCGGGTGCTAACGGCCTGTTACGTATCAGGTTGATAGTCCTGTCCAGGTCGGCTTGCGTGACAGCATCACCGCCTATGGATGCCAATTCGGCCTTGGCTTCGATCCAGTTAAGTAGAATCTCCGCGTAGCGAAGGACGGGTGCGTCGGTGATATTTTTACTACCTTTTAATTCATCAGGAGTAGTTCCTTCCTCTTCCGCCTTTTTTACTCCATACCTGGGGTAGAATTTGATGGGGAACAGGAAGGATCCTTTTGCGTTGATATTGGGTTTGTCGTAAAATGTCCCTTCAAAGCGGGAGTCTCTTGTCTTTACCAGGCTTGCAATCCTGAAGTCATTAGCTCCCTCAATATCGGAGTTTTGCCATACCTTTCCATCGACACAAATAAAGGATTTGAGCAAGGCAGTAGTTCCTCCGTAATTGATGGAGTTAAGAGGATTATTATAATGTGCCACACTGTGCGTAACGCTAACGGCATTGTCATATTTCCGGTAAAGGATACATTCCCTGTTATTTTTCAGATCGTTTGATGTGAACAGGCTTCGGAAGTCGGTATCGATTGCATATCTTCCGCTGTTCATCAGAAATTCCGCTGTTTCCATAGCGAAGGCAAGGAATTTTTCTGCCCGCGCGTTATTTTTATAATAGTATTTTTGCCAGGTCCCTTCGTACAGGGCGATACGGGAAATAAATCCTGCGACAATGTATCGGTTCAGGGATTGGTCGCCATCGTTGAGGCGCACATTAGCAAAAGCAAACTTCAGGTCATCGTAAACGGCATCCATCACCTCATTTCGTGGAGTACGGGGTTTATAGAGGTCATCCTTGTCTATATCACTCACCACATGATCGTAATAGGGTACGTCACCGTAGGCAAAAACCAGTTCGGAATACCTTAATCCCCTGAAAAACCGGCCGACTCCCATCCAGTGGTTATATGCCTCTTCCGAGAGGACACCCTCCATCCGGTTTCCAACCCTGTCGATCATGATATTGATGGATCGCAATGATGTCATACTCCAAATAGCGCTGTTGGGGACAGCACGGGTGAAATTTCCCTGATTCCCTCGTTGCACTACATCATCGGTAAATAAAGACACATCATTACTGTATCCGACAAAAAAGGTGGGATAGAATTTATTGGCATAGAGTCTTACTTTTTGTTCGGAAGTCCATGCGGTTTCATCGGTATCCTGGGTCAATTGCGGACGGTTGAGAAAATCTTCACATCCGGTAATCATCAGCATGATCACAGATAAAACGATAATTATGCTTATATTCTTCATACGATTAAATTTTTTCAATTTATAGACCAATTTGTACACCTATCGAGGCCGATTTAAAGGTGGGGTTACCGGTTCCGGTACGGTTGTTGTTGTAACCGCTATCACGAAGCATGGAGTGTCCGGAAATGGTTTCGGGATCAATGGGAAGTCCACGCAGTTTGTCGAAGGTGAAGAAGTTCTCCATTGAAACATATACGCGCGCGTTCGACAGATGGATGTTTTGCGTAATATTTTTTGGCAAGCTATAGCCGAAGGTGATATTTTTAATCTTCAGATAGGCCATGTTCAGCAAATAACGGGTCTGCTTCCTCATGACAAATCCCTCATCAGCACCATTCAAGTTCCATGCCCGTGGATAGAAAGCATCGGTACGGTCTTCCCTCCAGTAGTTTTCGGCGATGGCTTTGGGCATGGCTCCCTCTTTCGAGAAATATCCGGGGATAGCCAATTGTCCTGATCCCCATATTTTTCTTTTTCCTACACCTTGAAAGAAGATGGAAGCATCGAAATCCTTATAATCGATCCCCAGCCTCAACCCATACTCATAGCGGGGCGTGAAGTTGCCGATAACCACTTGGTCTCCGGGATCGCCAAAGGTATTTTTTCCTGCGGTGATATATCCGTCACCATTCACATCCACAAACTTAACATCACCGGGGCTGACCAACAGTACCTGGTTCCCATCCTCGAAGAAGGTTTGGTAAACAGGATTGTTCCCCGCTAACTGATTGGTACGTTTGGCCGTTCCTTCCCAGATGATCACAGTTTGTTGGATATTGCCATTCTCATCATACAGAAAATCATCTTTTTGATAAAGCCTGTCGGTCACAAATCCATATATGTCGCCATACCGTTTACCGGTTGTGTAAGTGTTTTGAATATTCCTGTTTTCCCAGGGGGTGTTCCAATCGGCTCCTTTGGTAATATCAGTAATAGCATCGGAGATATTGGCATTTACCCGGATATTGATACCATTACTGAACCGGTGTTGGAAATCGGCTGCAATCTCCCATCCTTTGGTACGCAGATTGCCATAATTGCCCTGAGGAGCAGTTGCTCCATAGGTAGCAGGCAACGCTTCACCCGGGATAATCATATTCTTTGTGTCGCGTTGGAACCATTCAAAGACAAGTCCCAATTTGTCTTTGAAAAAGCGTAGATCAAGTCCTAAGTTCAGCGATTCGATATCCTGCCAGGTAATTCCATCCGAAATAGGGACAGGTGTTCCCAATTGGAAGAATTGCTTTCCATCACTGGACAACCAACTGTTTTTACCTAAACTCATAGTGGGCTGGTAGAGACTGTTTGAGACAGACTGGTCACCGATAGATCCCCATGAAGCGCGGAGCTTGGCAAAGCTCAATACCGGTTGCAAAGGGTTCATAAATTGTTCGTTTGAGAGGATCCATCCCCCCGAGAATGAGGGATACCATTTCCAGCGGATATGCGCGGGGAATTTGGATGTGGCGTCGTAGCGCAGGTTCGCCTCCAACAGGTATTTATCCATCAATGAGTAGTTGATACGTCCGAAGAAGCCCACTTGTGAATCCCAGTTTGCTCCTCCGCCTACTGTTTCTTCACCCACCGTGAAAGCGAATTGAGGATTATTGCTGTCTAACAGGTCTGTCCTGTTTGACCAATGATTATTCCACTTATAAGCCACAACGTTGGAACCTACCATGAATTTGAATTTGTGGGTATCCTGCAAATTTAAATTGTAGGTGGAATAGGCATTAAAGGTGCTTTTATCGGAAAGATAAGAGTTTTGATAGAAATAACTTTGGTTTTCGGTTATATAGTTCGATGTGTAGAACCGATAGGCAGGTATACCGCCATCGTTTGTAATTTGTCCGGTATCGTCGACATATACCCGGTCTCCGTTATCATCTACCCATGCAACAGGTGCATACCAGTGCTCAAGGGCAGTGGATACCGGCAGTGACATGGTAAGGGGTTTCATTTCGGAAGTGTAGGCATAATCCGCCTCCACGTTCCAGTTGCTTGTTATGTCGATAGTGGTTCCCACGTTCAGGTTTATATACCTGTCCCTTTTGATCACATCGTTGGTATTCTTTGTGTCCCAATAGGGGTCATGAATTTCTTGTCCGTGTTCGGTAGTGGCAATAGGGAAAAGTCGACTCCACCTGTACAGATAAAGCCATGGGTCGGCTGCAAATGCCCATGCGCTCGGTGAGTTGGGATACCGTTTGGTTGCATCCGAATAGCGGGCACCTCCCCTTATTGTGAGGAAATCTGTTACTTTTGTAGAAATGTTCATATTTCCGGTAAGTCTTTTGTAATCATCATGATTGGCGGGTTTCATCATTCCCTCTTGTCCGAGATAACCGATACTTAGATTATAACTTGTATCGCCCCGTCTCCCGTTGAGTGATAGATTATGATTCTGTGAAAATGCGGAATTTTTGACCATCGCTTCTACCGGATCGTAGATTCTGTAGCCGAACTTATCAGTACCGTCATAAAACCAATCCCGACCGTATAATACAGGATCGGAATTCTTGACAGTTGAGCCATACAGTCTTTGCCATTCCCTGATTTTTTCAAGGCTTTCTTCATTTACACGCCAAAAACCTCCGGCCGGTCCACTGGTTTTCATGTTGCGGTGTGCATCCAACGTATATTCCAATCCTTCTACTCCTGCCAGTTCTATTTCCTTAAAAGGTTGTTGCCAAGATAAATTGGAGGTATAAGTGATATTGGTGGTCTCCGTTTGAACCCCTTTTTTCGTTGTGATGAGGATTACGCCAAATGCCGCTTTGGCTCCGTATATAGAGCTGGCTGCCGCATCTTTTAATACCGTAATGGTTTCGATATCATTGGGATTGATATATTGAATACTTGGGATTTCAACATTATCTACCAATATAAGAGGATCGCTTGACCCGGCAATGGAGGCTACCTGACCACGAATTTTCATGACCGGGTCGGAACCCACTTCACCACTGGGCACAAGGATGGAAAGCCCCGGAACTGTACCTTGTAATCCGCGTCCCAGATCGGGAATAGGGCGGCTGCCCATTGCCTCTTCAACATTGACTGTGGATACGGCTCCGGTGAGATTTACTTTCTTTTGTATTCCATATCCGACTACCACCACCTCATCCAATGCCTGGGTATCTTCCTGCAGTACGATTTTGAAACTTGTCTTTCCTGTTGTATTGAGGGTTTGGGACAGAAAGCCGATATAAGTGATACGGATGGAGGCATTGTCGGCTACCCGCAGGCTAAATTTTCCGTCAATGTCTGTAATGGTACCATTAGAGGTGCCTTCTTCAATAATATTGGCGCCAATAATAGATTCACCATTCACATCCGTCACCGTTCCGGTAATCGTTTTACCGGTTTGTTGTATCTCTTTGACAGTGACCTTTTCTTTCACCCTGTTTTCCTTTTCCACACTACCGGGTTTTCTTGAAATGGTTATCTGTCGGTTGACAATGGAGTAGGTAAGGTCTGTATTGCTTAGCAACATATCCAGAATTTCCTCCATAGATTTGTTGCTAAGGGAAGCGTTTACATTTTTCGACAGGCCGTTCTCTGTATTATCCATAAAGAGAAAGAGGTAATCACTGTTTTTTTCTAATTCACGAAATGCTTCTTTCAGCGTCACATTTTTCAATTCGGCACTAACTGTTTTAGACTGTGAGTAAATATTTTCAGCCGTAACTGAAAAGATGCAAAAGAAAGTGATTAAAAAATAGATTTTCATGATTTTTAATAACTTATCATTTTTTTTCGTGGCAAATAGTTTACATTTATACTTTTCTTGCATACCTTTGTTTTGAATTATAATTTGTTACCAATAAATTAGATTCACTTCGTAGATTTTGCTATTGCTTAGCATAACCCAAACAGGTTTGGTCTCTGCTTTTGCTTAACCGCAAAATTTACACTCGGGTCGAATAATGTTGCCGCATTATTCGACTTTTTTTCATTTTTTATCTCTCATAGGCATAAATAATTTTGAGTTAATAATAATATTCATAAAAGTTAAATATTTCCTTGCTGTGGTAGAGGCAAAACTTGTTTTGCCTCTACTTATTCAGCTTAATGAAAATATTGATTCTTTGGTTATTTACGGATGAAAATTGCTTTATCATTCTGTTTGTCATATTGATAATAAGTCATTTTTGAAAAAGCTTCAAGCACATCGTTCAAGTTCTCCGAAAGGAATAGTTTTCCCGAACAAGTCTGGTTATGCATATTCAAATCTGAAGCATATTGAAACTCTATATTGTAGTATCTTCCTATTTTTTTCAATACCTCGTTGAGGGGCGACTTATTAAATTGCATATAGCCGCTTGTCCAACCTATATAATCCGAGACATCCACCTCTTTTCGCATGATTTGTCCGTTTTCGATCTCTGCCATTTCATTCGGGTTTAATAATATGGTGCTTTTTTCACTTTTCACCTCCACTGAACCATTGACCAAAACAACGGATTCCCTTATATCTTCGGAATAGGAAGATACATTAAAGGAGGTGCCATAGACGGTGATTTGAGAATGTGGAGTGTAGATCACAAAGGGAGCATTGTTTTGTTTTGCCACTTCAATGAAAATTTCTCCTTCCACATTGATTTCTCTTCTTTTTCCGGAAAATGTGGTGGGAAATTCCATTTTCGTACCGGAATTCAAATGTACTTTCGAGCCGTCTGCCAATATCATGGTTGATCTCTTTCCATAGGGAACCAGAAGCGTGTTTGTCCTGCTATCGTTTAAATTAATTTCTTTCTTTGTAAGGGGATTCCGGATCACTGCACTGTGTTTCTTTTCAGATAGGTTCAGCGTGGAATTGTTATCTATTTCCAACACTTCGTTGCCGGTAAAAAGTTGAATATTGTTGTTACTCATCACTTCTCCAATGGAAGACACCCGGAGATCCATCTCTTCGGTTTTTTCGTGGAATATAAAAAGAGTAGATATTATCATAAGGAGTAATACCGCAGCGGCAGAAGAAGTGAGGATAATATTGAATTTCCGTTTCTTTTCTTTTTTAATCCTGTTTTTTAATTTCAGCAGAACTGAAGTATCATCCATTTGAAATGAATCTTGTTCGTTACGTATCGCGTCGAAAGTTTCAATAGCTTTATTGAACGCTTCCTTATACTCTTCGTTTTCCCTGATAAAACTATCCCAAAAGGTATTCAGTTCCCTTGTGGGATGAATTCTCCAGTATACAAAAAGGTCGTCACACAAAAAATCCTTATAATCCATATCTAGGCTTTTTATTATATTATAAAGACTGAATAAAAAGTAAAACAAGGACATTTTTAACTAATATTAACCTTGTATGGTTAAAGGATAGTAATAAACTGTCTCTTTCATCCGCAAGCTTGGTGGATGCATATTTAGGATGGTTAAAGAAAAATAACAGGACAATTTTTTAAAATTGTCCTGTTAAACACTTGGAAATTAGTCTATTTTCGATATATGCTATTTGAGTGTCGACTGAATATAAGAAAAATATTCGTCGTCTGTAGCACAATCCCACCAGACAGGACAACTCCAGATATATGATTCTAATGCATTTGCATTGGCCAGTTTTGCATTTGTGGAGTTATACTGGAGTTCAAGCCTGTCGGGCAACCTCCATCGACGCATCCAATAGGTAGGGTCGGTTTTTGATGAACCGATAATCTGGGCTTGTCCTGCAAATAAAGGACTCCGGTCATAACCCGGATAAACAATGCCAAAATCATCGATATTACCGGTGCTATAATTGAAACGGCGCATGTCGTTCCAGTTTTCGACACTACAACCCATAGCGAGGTATTTTTGTAACATGATATCACTCATGGTTAAATTGCCGGCATCCTGGCAAACAGCATCACTGGCGAGATATGCTGTTATAGCGCTCTCATCCATAGGCCACATATCCGGATTTGAATAACCGGCAGACTTCCATTCGGTCAATTTCGCCTGCATCATATCGATATGCGCCTTGATACCATCTATATACGCTTTATGGGCGTTGTCCTTATCCCCTTTTCGCATATAAACCTCAGACTTGATAAAGCACATCTCGTGATATGTGAGGATTTCCTGATCTGAATTCGGTCGAACCTGGAAAGAACCGGTGGATCCAACAGCTCCTTGGGCCTTGGATTCGGTTGTAAAGTACCAGTTCATATCCATTTCACCCAAATCAGCGTTGCCGGTCATCACCGAGTTATTGCGTAGATTAATATACACCGTATCACCGGCATATTTGTAACTTGTGCTGTTAATGTATAGTGATCCGGCTTTATAAGTAACTGTTACATCATTTCCGGAAACTGTATGGGGTTTTCCCGCCGATACTAATGACGCGATAAATGCTGCGCGGTCGGTGTCGTCATCAATAGTATATTTGATCTCTTTGTTAACATCCGCATAGTTCGGAAGTTGAATGGATGTGGCTCCTCCGGCAACAAGACGCGTGGCGTCACCATATATATCAACTCCTTCTGAGCGAAGCCACTCAAACTCTCTGACCTTATTGCCGGCATCTAACCTGATATTACTCATGGATGCCGGTACAATCTTGGTCATACGTGGATCTTCCACTTCTGAACCCCGCATATTTGTAAGCAAATCATAATAATATTTGGAGATACGTTGGTTGCTACCGTAAGCGGCATAATCCCAGTTGCCATTTGTCATAATAGGATCGCCATACAGATAATCAGTTACATCTGAAGAGCTATTGTAACAATGAGCCAAAGTGTTGTCATTGTTTGATAGGGGAGCTTTGGTCAGACAGTCCAGAATAGCATCGGGGTTATACAAGTCATTTTTCTTAGAGAGTTTCAGCAAATAACGGGCTTTTAACCCATAGCAGAGTTTCAACCATTTATTTACATCGCCTCCATTCCATATATCTCCTGATGAAAGATTGGCAGCGGTTATCTCCTGGGTCCGATTAAATAATTCAATCGCTTCGTCCAGTTTTGCAATACAACCGTTGAAAATTGTTTTTCCATTATCATATGCCGGGCTAGGGGAAGCTCCCAGTGCTTCTGTGTAGGGCATTTCACCGTAGAGATCCAACATTTGCATAAAACCCAATGTATGCATTACATTTGCTGCAGCCATATAATGGTAAGCCCCTTCTTCCTGAGCAGTATTATAGAGATCGTTCAGGTTAGCAGCAGCTGAAACAAACCATGTTTGATATGGGGTTGTGGTTGACCCCGCCTGACAAGCCCAGGTGACACCCAAGTGGTTATTATTCGCATTATTACTATAATAAACGCCGGCCTGGCACGCAGTACGCATATTGGTTACTCCGGCAGAATACATATAAAACTTCTGAATCCATGGCAATCTATTTGCAACCAATGCGCTCTTATTGTTAGGCGCGTCGGGGTCAATATTCACATCCAGCCAATCTTTGCAAGAAGTCGTGTATAATACTACACACAACAGTGTAATGTAATATTTTATATTTTTCATAATTTTCTGTTTTTTGATTATTAAAATGTGAGATTTACACCAAATGTGAGACTTGAAGTAGACGGAACACTGCAATAATCTATCCCGGTTGCTCCGGATCCACCTGTTCCTCCTGCCGTACTTACCTCAGGATCCATACCTTTATAATTTGTAAATGTGAGCAAGTTCGTCCCCGTTACAGTTACGGCAAGTCTTTTGATGACATTCTGATTTTTGATCATCTTGGTGAAATCATAGCTCACCGCCATTGAACGTAACTTTAACCAGTTCACAGATGTGATAAAGTGGTATGAGTGAGAACGGTAATTATCCCAATATTTCTGTATCATGGCTTTTCCCGAATAGGTCGTTCCACTGATGGTATAATTCTGGTCGGCATAGTAGGTCTGACTGAAATCCTCTCCGGTTTCGCTGTTTACTCCCGTTACAGATACAAATTCACGCCCGTTTTCTATTGTTTTTTTAGATAGGCCGTTCTGCATCATATAATATTCGGTCCCATTGTATACGTCACCTCCGACGCGGAGATCGAGCAGGAACGAAAATGTCAGGTCTTTATACCTGAAAGAATTGTTTAATCCTCCAATAAATTTGGGCTCCCGGTTCCCTACTACTTCACTTGAAAGAGTAGACACTTTATAGAGCCCTGTCGTTGGATCTACCTGGTAACGACCGCCAATAATTTCCTCTTTATTATCTCCTGTTCCTCTCTCTTCGTATGCAAAGCGGGTTCCTATCAGTCCGAGGAAGTGTCCCCCGTTAGGGATAGAAGCTGCTTTGACGGTTCCGAATTGTGCATCGGTCGGGTAGAAGATATCCACACCATCCAGGAATTCACCTAATTTTCCACGGTTATAGGAAGTATTTAAAGTGATATCCCATTCAAAATCTGGTGTTGACACCGGTTTACCGGTAATAGCAATTTCCATACCCTCGTTGATTACTGAACCGGAATTGATCGACGACATGATATAGCCGTTGGCATTTGATAGGCGTGGAGAGGCTATCTGGTTGGTAGTCTGGCTATGGTAGTAGGTGTAATCCAGTCCAACTCGTCCGTTTAAGAACCTGAACTCTCCTCCCACTTCCCAGGCGGTCTGGATTTCCGGTTTCAAGTAAGCATTTCCACTGACATAATTATTACCTACACCTATATAGGAGCCGAAAGTGATGGGATTGGCGAGATAGGTAAGAGTCGCATAAGGATTGGCGTCCTTACCCACTTGGGCCCAACTGGCCCGGATTTTTCCGAACGAAAGAATATTATTCCTGGGCATTAATTCTGTAAATACAAATGATCCGCTGACAGAGGGATAAAAATAAGAACGATTATTGATCGGAAGTGTTGATGACCAGTCATTACGCCCCGTTACCGTTACGAAAGCCATATTCTTGTATGATGCGCGTAGTTCTCCGTAGGCACCTACCAAACGTTTTTTGATTGTAGCATCTGTAAAGAATTGATTCTCCTTGGAAATATTGGAGAAGCTGACAGTACCGGCAGTGATAAAATTATATCCCCAGTGTGTTTGATTCAATCGTTCCGTACTTTCAGTAGTAGTCCCCAATAAGAGATTGAAGTCGAAATCGTTAAAAGTCCTATGGAAATTAGTCATGATATTGGTCGTGATATATGTATAATCATAATCACTTTTGCTCAAACGGCCATTTTGATATATCTCCCTCACCACAGACCCCGGTGCGATATAAGTATATGCATTTGTTGTATATTGGTCATATCCAACACGGGCTGTTACATTCCACCAGTCTGTAATCTCGAATAATCCGCCTAAAGATCCGGTAAAACGATCGGTTTTATCTGTCATCTTATGCTTGTTGATAATCCAGTAGGGATTCTCCTTGTCATCGGCCAAATCCCAGCGACCTTCAAATAATCGGTATTTGGTACCGTTCTCGTTTAGGTATTTAGACATATCTTCGGTCAACGGCCAACTATACAGGGCGGTCATAGTACCGTTACCTCCACCATCATATAATCCGGCAGAAGTTAAAGTCTTATTCGTATTGGCAATTGAATAAGCAACATTGGCATTCACCGTTAAACGGCCATATTTCTGCTCACCATTAAAACGGAAAGTACTTTTATTATATCCCGTTTCGGGTACAATCCCTTTTTGGTCATAGTTTGAAGCTGATAAATAGAAAGAGCCGTTACTGTTGCCGCTGGAAATACTTATATTGTTATCATAAACAGTTGCATTCCGGAAGAAACTGCCAATATTATCATACAGAGTGGTGCCGCCGGCAATTTTCTCACCCCATGATTGATAGGTGAGATCATTGAATACTCCGTTATTTTCATAATATCCCCTTCCAAACTCAGTTTGTGCTTCCGGTAATTTGGTGGCCCAGGAAGAACTTAATTTGCTGGAAACATCAATTTTGACAGTCCCTTCGGTACCTTTCTTTGTCGTGATAATAATTACACCGTCGGCAGCGCGTGAACCATAAAGTGCCGCTGCCGCAGCTCCTTTTAACACCGACATCGTTTCTATATCTTCGGGATTGATGTCCATGACACGGTTGGAAAATGTGGTATTGCTACGTGTCATACCATCGGTAGCACTATTTCCGACAACTGTCGTGGAATTATCATAAATAATACCGTCAACGACGAATAATGGTTGATTTTCACGTCCCTCGGATGTTGAGTTTCCTCCTCTGATAATGATATTTGCTCCGGCACCTGCAGCTCCACTACTTTGCGTGATGTTTACCCCGGGAATTTTACCTGCTAAAGAATTGACAACATTGGTATTTTTATTTTTCATCAACTCTTCAGCGTTGAGATCGGAAACGGCGTAACCCAATGCTTTTCTTTCCCTTTTGATACCCATAGCGGTTACAACTACCTCTTCCAAAGCCCGGGAATCTTCGATTAACGTAATTTCGAAGTTTGTCCTTCCTGTAGTATTCAGGGTTTGAGATAGATATCCTATGTAAGAAATGTGGACGCTGGCATTGTTGGCTACCTGTAGGGTGAATTTTCCATCAATGTCTGTGACAGTTCCATTGGATAAAGTACCTTCTTCAATGATGTTGGCACCTATAATAGGGTGTCCTTGTGCATCCGTTACTGTTCCGGTAATTGTTTTTCCGGTTTGCTCAGGAGCGTTGATGTTGACATTCGACGTTCCCTCTTTCAATTCACCACTCTCCGTTTTAGATCCGGCATAGCTGTTTTCTGCATTAACAGAAAAAATGGAAAGGAAAGTGATTAAAAAAAAGATTTTCATAATTTTTAAAAACTCGTTATTCTTTTTCGAGAGAAATAACCTGGATGGATAGTTTGTTTGCATACTTTTATTTTTAATTTGTTTCCAATAAGTTGCGAATCACTTCGTAACTGCAAAATTCACTCTGGTCGAATAATTTCACCGCAATATTCGACTTTTTTTGTAATTCTACCTTTCCCATAGGCATAAGTATTTAAATTTGAATTAAAGGTCGTTACACAAAAAAGTCATTTAGAATATATATATGGCTTTTCCATTTCAAAAATATCGAAAAAAGACTAAAACATAGGTAATATTAATAAAGATTAACTAAGTATATCTAAAGAAGAGGGAGTAGAAAAGTGAATATAGGATTCTTTAGTTGTTGACTTTCTCTCATTTTTTGTATTGCCCTGTATGTTGATTTTTTCACGGCTTCAGGTTTCATATTGAGCAATAATGCTATCTCATCGAAAGAGAGGTTGAGTTTATAATGGTAATAGATTATCTTTCTTTGTTTAGGAGGTAATGTTTTTAGCGATTGTTTGATCTTTCCTTCCAATTGTAATTCGGTTTCTTTTTCAATGATGCTTTCGACCACACTGTTCTCTCTTTCAACTATAATCTCATTATAATTTATATGGTTAATTTTAGTTTCTACATTATGAAGATCGAATAGCCGGTTTTTCAGGCAGTGTAGCAGATATGATTCTATATTTCTGATATGGGACAATTGAGTACGGGAGATGTATATCTTATAAAAGACATCCTGTATGGCATCTTTGCATACCTCCTTGTCGAACCCGATTTTGAGGCCGTATGCTAAGAGTTCATTAAAATAGAAGCAATAGAGTATCGAAAAAGCGTTTTCGTCACCTTGCAAAAATTCTTGCCAGCTGTCCGCACCCATTTTTACTGTTTCCTTTTTATATAGGTCAGAAACGAATAATTATACTTATGCTTTTCGTCTGTTTTATATTTTTCGGTGTGAATTAATTCCCATTCATCCGGGTCGATTTCCGGAAAAAAGGTGTCGGCATCGTCGAACGTATGATGGATACGGGTAAGATAAAGTTTATCGGCCAGATGTAATGATGAACGGTAAAGTTGTCCTCCACCGATAATAAAAACCGTGTCCTCATTTTTGCAACGGGCCAGCGCTTCATCGACAGAACGCACCACGACGCAGCCAGGGTAATTGTCTTCCTTATCAGAAGTAATTACTATATTGGTTCGGTTGGGCAGTGCGCCTTTAGGAAGCGATTGATAAGTCTTTCTTCCCATAATGATGGTGTGTCCTGTGGTGAGCTCCTTAAAATGCTTCAGGTCGCCGGGAAGATGGCAAAGCAGTTCGCCTCTTCGCCCGATACCGTTCTGTTCATCGAGTGCGACAATAATGGCGATATGTGGTTTCTTCTGATTCATCATATGCTGACAATACCTTTAATGTGTGGGTGTGGATCGTAGTCTACCAGTTCGAAATCCTCGAAACGGAAGCCGAATATGTCCTTTACGTCAGGGTTGACCTTCATATTTGGTAATGGACGCGGTTCACGCGACAGTTGAAGATTCACCTGTTCAAGATGGTTCAGGTAGATATGGGCATCCCCGAAAGTGTGGATGAAATCACCCTCCTCCAACCCGGTCACTTGGGCCATCATTTTCAGCAGTAACGCATAGGAAGCGATATTGAACGGCACTCCCAGAAAAATGTCCGCACTACGTTGATAGAGTTGAAGGCTCAGTTTGCCATCGGCTACATAGAACTGGAAAAAGGCGTGGCAAGGTGGAAGGTTCATATTGGGAATATCAGCCACATTCCATGAACTGACAATAATACGTCGGGAATCGGGATTATTTTTGATGGTACTCACTACCTCTGATATCTGGTCGATATGTCCGCCGTTATAATCGGGCCATGAACGCCATTGATACCCGTAGATATGCCCCAGGTCGCCATTTTCATCAGCCCACTCATTCCAGATACGCACGCCATTATCGTTCAGATATTTCACATTGGTATCCCCATTGAGGAACCAGAGTAGTTCGTGGATGATCGATTTCAGATGTAATTTTTTAGTGGTAAGTACCGGAAATCCGTCGCTCATCCTGTACCTGCTCTGATGTCCGAAGATACTGATGGTTCCGGTTCCTGTACGATCTTCTTTTTTAACGCCTTCATCGAGCACCCGCTGCAATAAATCAAGATATTGTTTCATATTTTAGAGTAAAGAATAAAGAACAAAGAATCAGGATTCAAAACGCAAGACATTTTGATTACGCTTCTCATACGACTTTGTCCGTTGTTCTTCTTATATTGAAAATTTATCATCCATAATAATGTGGATAGACAAAAATAATGTTTTTTTCACAGCTGGCAATCCATTGTTGAAAAAGTTGTTGAAAAAGTAATTGTAAATTGCGGTAATCCTATTGTGTGGTTTTATTCCTCATTACGCCAATTCTAAGAACTTAATAAAGGAACGGATTGTTTAATAAATATATATTTGGGCTCTATTATTTTATAATTACTCACACGAATGGATTTATCAGAATTATTAAACAGCCCGGTGGGGCAATCAATTGTGAAAAGTGTAGCCGGTCAACTCGGCATGAATGAAGGAGAGGCGTCGGGCGTAGTCAATATGGCCGTGCCGGCAATATTAGCCGGAATGACCAGGAATGCACAATCCCGCGATGGGGCGGAGAGCCTGAATAAAGCGCTGGAGTCGAAACATGATGGTTCGCTTCTGAATAACCTTTCCGGAATGTTACAGGGACATACAGAAGAATTGCAGCAGGATGGCAATGGAATTCTGGGTCATATATTTGGGAATAAACTTCCGGCTGTAGAGCAGGGCATATCTCAGAAAACCGGAGTCAGTATGAATAAGATAGCTCCTTTGTTGGCGATGTTAGCCCCTATTGTAATGGCATACCTTGGAAAAGAGAAGCGTCAGGCCAATACCGGTGCCGGTGGTTTGGGCGATCTCCTGGGAGGCCTGCTGGGTAATTCACAGCAAGGTAAATCCGGTGGAGGCATCATGGATATGTTGGGTAGTGCACTCGACAAGGATGGCGACGGTAATCCCCTGAACGATATTCTAGGCGGATTTTTGGGAGGAAGGTCATTTTGATCCCAGGATGGTAGTGTAAATATTTAAGAAGTATAAAATGATACTTTTTGTCTTCTTGAATTAAATAATTTGTTCTGATCTTCAGGCAAGTATTAATATAGAGGGAGAATGGTTTAAACTTTTTTCCCTCTTTTACTGTTTTAAATTAAACGTAAGAACTTTTTTCAAGTCATAGCCTATGAACAAGCATTACAGACTTCAAAAACCACGAATTATGAAAAGAAAATTTTTTCCCACCCTGTTTGCGGGCCTTCTATTTCTAAGTATTGGCTTTTTTGTCTCATCCTGTAGTGACGATATAACTGAAACTGCATGGGATATTCAGGATTATGAAGTGAAAGCTTCGGAATGGAGTTGGAATCCTGCCAATAGAAGATGGGAAGTAGTAAAACAAATGAGATATATCGATGAGTTTATCTATGAAAGTGGAGCGGTGATCGGTTATGTTTTTTTAGGCGTACAAAACCAGGATGAGGTACAAACTCAGCTTCCCTATACAATAAGTATTCTCTTGGACGATGGCAGTGTATTTACGGAAACGGTAGGCTATGAATATAGTTCTCTGACCAACAGAGTGACATTTTATATTCAGCCGTCTGACGGTATTCAGGATACGGCAGCGAAAGTATACTATCAATTCAGACTTGTATTAATCTGGTGAGATCAAATGCTTTTTTAATAAAAAATGATTATTTTTACGCTCGAATGGAAACCAATTAAAACTATCTATATGGGAAAAAATTTATTTAAAACAGTTGTTGTATCATTGCTTTCTGTGGTAGTTTTGCTTGGAGGGTATTCCTGTTCTGATGATTATCCTGATGATTATCTGACAGAGGCTCAGATTCGGAGGATGATTGAAGAGGCGTTGCGGGAAAATAACGAACAACTTGAATTTACGCGGTGGGAGATTGTGAATATTACAGTCGAGAAGGATGATTGGACATGGAATGATGATGGAAATTTCAAACGTTTTGAAGCCGTATATGAATTGCCCGAACTGAATGAATCTATTTATGAAGATGGTGCTGTGTTGGGATTTATTTTTATTGGCCCGCGGGATGTGAATGAAGTGCAGAAGTCACTTCCCTATGTACATACATATGGTATCTATGATGATACGGGAAATATAGTTGATACATATACCGAAACTATCAGTTTCGATGTACAATATAAATTTGAGGGTGAAGAGAAGCCTACTGTCGCTTTTTTTATTCAGGCTTCAGACCTTTTTGGAAGCGAGGATGATATACAATATCTGGAAGAAGAATACAACTTCCGAATCGTGTTAGTTTGGTAATTATATGAACAGCGGCAACGCGTCTGCTACGATAAAGGAACTACCGCCGATGAAAATGAGATCGTTTTTATCGGCGTTTTCTTTTGCGGCCTCTATTGCTTTTGTCACAGTGCCGAAATTGTTTCCTTTCAATCCGTATGTTTCGGCCTGTTGTGCCAGCGTTTTTTCATCCAACGCACGTTCTACCGATGCTTTTGTAAAATAATAAACAGCATCCCGTGGTAAGAGAGAAAGGACGGGATCAATATCTTTATCGTTTGCCATTCCGAACACCATATGGAGACGATTGAAGTTTTCTGATTGTAACTGTTCCGCCACATATCGTATCCCATGCGCGTTATGCGCGATATCGCAGATGATCTTCGGTGAAGTTTGCAACTGTTGCCATCGCCCCATTAATCCGGTAATGGAGGTCACATTGGCGAACCCTTTATACACAGCTACTTTCGGAATCACATAACCTGTTTCAAGGAGAACTTCCACCGCCGTCAATACCGTTCGTGCATTTTTGTCTTGTGCTAACCCCCTTAATTCGCTCTTTACATCAGGGTACCCGTCTGCATGAAACAGCAACCATCCTGATTCACATTTCTCTGCTTTAAAATTGTTCATATAGAGTTCCGCGAAGACAATAGGAGCGTTCGCCGACTGTGCCTTATCGATAAAAACCTGTGTTACTTCCGTATTGCCCGCTTCCCCAATCACTACAGGTGTATATGCTTTTATGATTCCTGCTTTTTCGGCAGCGATCTTCGGCAATGTATTGCCTAACTGTTTCATATGATCGAATCCGATGTTAGTGATAATGCTAAGATCGGGAGAGATGATATTGGTGCTATCGAGCCGTCCGCCCAGACCGACCTCGATCACAGCTACATCCACCTCCTGTCGGGCAAAATAGAGGAAAGCCATCTCCATGGTCAACTCGAAGAATGAGGGCATTATGGGTTCAAACTGCTCTTTATACTGTTCCACTAAATCTGTCACGAATTCACGACTGATCATCTCTCCATTGACACGGATTCTTTCGCGGAAATCGATCAGATGGGGGGAAGTGTATAATCCGACTTTGTAGCCGGACTCCTGTAATATAGCAGCCAACAGGTGTGAAACGGAGCCTTTCCCGTTGGTACCTCCCACATGGATGGTTTTATAACGTTGGTGGGGATGATCGAATATCTCATCTAATGCAAGGCTGTTGTCAAGCCCGGGTTTATAAGCCTTATCGCCGATCCGCTGATATTCGGGCATCTGGCGATAAAGATAATCAATTGTTTCGTCGTAAGTCATTGTTGGATGTGGAAAAGTGAGAAGGCGGGAAAGTGGGAAGGTGATTAGTGAAATGAGGGTGAAACCACGAAATTGTGATACACCCTCATTTTGTTGATATTTCCTGTAGGATTAATTCTTCAACGGCAATACTGAGTATTGTCTTGAATAACGCAACTGCTGGTTCACATAGTTTTCATCATATGAAACAGTTACATCCGTTACCTTACCTTTGTCATCGGTTACGAGTTTATAAACCGGATTCACAAATCCCTTGTATGGAGCGATATTCAGCGCTTCATAGCGTGCCAGCACCTCTTTGTGCAGATTCGCATTTACTTTCACACCATATTTTTCCACTAAGTTCTTGCCTGCTTCGTAATCGCCTTCCGACTTGATACGCTGCACTTCGGCCAGTAACTCTCCAAAGAGGCTGCGCAGTTTGTCGTAATCGTTGATCACCACGTATGTTTTGCCATCACGTTGCTGTAATTCCACTACATTGTCAGCTTTTCCGTTTTCGATCACCCAGTTGGAGATCAATGCCCGGTTGCGCATATGTGCCTGTTCAATATCTTTACCCGGTTGGATACGGGTGAGCTGAGTCATGGCACCATTCATGATGTAGCCATAATACTCTGTTTTGTAAGCCTCATTGTCCGGTAAAAGCCCCAGTTCCACTAATTTGGGATCAGCCAGATAATAAAGCGCAAACAGGTCGGCTCTTGTTTCTTCCAGCGGTGAACCATAGGCTCTGAGTGCGTCACCGTCCACACCCGGAAGTAATTTTCCCGATCCATGTCCGAGGCATTCGTGCAGGTCGGTATGCAGGTTATCGGTCAGGGTGCCATATTTTTTGGCACGTTCCCGTTCGGTATCGCTCCACATGAACTCTTCTTTGAAGCCATTCCCTTCTGCCGCTTTGTCATAGGCAAAGGTGATATTATCAATAGTCACCGATTTGGAGCCATGGTCGCGTCGGATCCAGTTAGAGTTAGGCAGGTTGATGCCGATTGGTGTAGCCGGATAGCAGTCGCCACCAAGCATGGCGGCTGTAATCACCTTGGCCGATACCCCTTTCACTTCTTCTTTCTTGAAACGGTCGTCGACAGGAGAATTATCTTCGAACCACTGGGCGTTTTCGCTGATGATTCGGGTACGCTCGGATGCTTCTTCGCTCTTGAAGTTCACCATAGACTCCCAGGTCGCTTTCATACCGAGCGGGTCGGTATAGGTTTCGATAAAGCCGTTGATAAAATCTACACGGGAAGCGGTGTCAGTCACCCATTTCACCGAATAGTCGTCGAACGTTTTCAGATCCCCTGTTTGGTAATAGGAGACCAGCGTGTTGATCACCTCTTTCTGCTGATCGTTCTCGGCGACGGCAGCCGCTTTCTCCAGCCATCCGATAATGCGTTCAATGGCTTTGTCGTACATACCACCCAGTTTCCATACCTGTTCGGTGACAACGCCATCTTCTTTTACTACTTTACTGTTCAGACCGTAAGACACCGGTGTATTGTCGTTAGGATCCTTCATTGCATTGTAAAAATCTTCTACCTCTTTTTGTGTCACCCCTTCATAGAAGTTCACTGCCGAGGTTGCCACGATATCGGCGCCCGGGGTTTGGTTCATCCGTTTGGACATGACATTCGGATCGAACATCACCGGGAGGATCTCATTGAGAGTCTCATCGGCAGCCATCCCGTCACGGAAAGGCATACGCCCCGGATCCACCCCTTTTACGATAGAGACGAAGTAGTCCTGCGGGAATTCCGGTATGATCTTGTCTTCAGAATAGTGATGGTGGATACCGTTAGCCATCCATATCCGTTTCAGGTAGGTCTCGAAATGTTTCCAGTTTTCGGACGATTTGTCGCCCATATAGTTCTCGTAAACTCCTTCGCAAACCCGCCGGATAGTCAGGTTGTAACGGTTGTGTTGATCCCAGAGGATATCACGCCCTTCAAGTGCAGCCTGCGATAAATAATAGATCAGCTCTTTTTGTTGCAGCGACAAGCTGTTGAAGCCCGGGACCGGATAGCGGAGTATTTCGATATCTGCAAACCGGTCTACCTTGTATTCGAATGTAGCGTAGTCGATACCGTCGTCAACCGGTACTTGCTTATCTGCCTGGTTACTGTTGTTACAGGCTGCCAGCAGAGATAGGGCAGTTAACATAAGAATTACTTTTTTCATATTGATTATAAATTAGATACAAGTGTCAAGAACCAAGACGAATTACTAATTATGAATTATGAATTATGAATTACAAAATACCAATTGTTATCCATTATTAACTGTCAATTATCAACTGTTAGTTGGTTTTGAATTTGTAAGAAACGGATGCCAATTCCTGGTTTGCCTTGGTGATCTTATTTTTCAGACTTATTTTGTAGTCCGCCAGTTTCTTCTGTACCGACTCATCGCCTGTAGCGATCATCTGTAATGCCAGAATAGCTGCATTCAACGCACCATTAATTCCTACGGTCGCTACCGGGATACCGGGAGGCATTTGTACGATGGCGAGCAGTGCATCCATTCCGTCCAGAGATGAATTGATGGGTACGCCAATTACCGGAAGAGTGGTCATGGAGGCGATCACTCCCGGGAGATGTGCAGCCATACCGGCCGCTGCAATAATCACTTTGATCCCCTTGTCTTTGGCTCGTTTTGCGAATTTTTCCACTTCTTCGGGAGTCCGATGGGCGGAAAGGGCATTCATTTCGAACGGGATTTCCATTTCATTGAGAAATTGGGCTGCTTTTTCCATTATAGGCAGATCGGAAGTACTGCCCATAATAATACTTACTAATGGATTCATAAAGAATGATTTGTTGATTTGTTGATATGACGATTTGTTGATGTGGCAATGTGAGAAATCAATCAGTACATCATTCAATCATCGAGTTATCACATCAATTTTTACTTTCCGATAAATTCCTTGTATTCGGCAGCTGACATCAAACTCGACAGTTCACCGGCACTATTGATTGCTATTTTGATGATCCATCCCTCACCGAACGGGTCACTGTTCACTAACTCCGGAGCGTCTTCCAGCTTGGTATTCACTTCCAGCACTTCACCTCCGACAGGCATCATCAGGTCGGATACGGTCTTCACAGCTTCAATACTTCCGAAAACTTCTCCCTGACCCAGGGTTTCACCCTCTGTCGTTACATCGACATAGACAATTTCGCCCAATTCACCTTGCGCAAAATCAGTAATTCCAACGTATGCTTCGTTGCCTTCCACTCTTACCCATTCATGATCGGAAGAGTACTTTACATTTTCAGGAAAATTCATAATGATTATAATTTAAAAAAATATTTATGCGGTAAATATACTATTTAATTCTTTTATGTCAAAAAACAAGATTCTGTTCACGGTTGCACTCCTATCCAGACAAAAATGAAGGAGAGCAAAAATCCCAATAAGAATCCAGCAATCACCTGCGCAAGGGTGTGACGTTTGAGGATAAGCCTCGATGTGCCAACCAGTCCTGCGATGATAAACAATCCCATGAACATAAAATAGGGGTTGGAATGTTCGACGAAATAGCTTACCGACATAGCCCCCCCAATGAGTCCGCCGATGCCGAACATATGTGCACTGATTTTCCATTTCAGGGTGATGAGGATAGCGACAAGCATAATAGCGACAGAGGAGACCATGATCATCAAAAACCATGGGGGCATGTTCATTCTATAATAGAAAAAGATCATCACAGAATAAGAAAGCAATGTGATTATATAGGGGTAGATACGTTCGCGACGTACCTTCAGCGACAAGTCGGAAATAACTCCTATCTTATAGAGCATGAAAATGAGAATAGCCGGAATCGCAAATGAAAATAGGATTACCGGCGTAATGATCAACCAGAACTGCTGAAGATAAGTTACTCCAAAGTAGGTGTATACAAACAGGAGCATTACTCCATAGATGGGCATCAGCAGGGGTTGAAATATAGTGGAGATTAGGTGTGCGATAGACTTCATCCTGTAACCAGTTTTGAATTCGCAAAGTTATATTTTTTTTCTCAATCGAGCCACAGGAATATTCAATTGTTCGCGATATTTAGCCACCGTCCGGCGCGCAATCACATATCCTTTTTCATTGAGAATCTTTGTAAGTTGGTCGTCAGTAAGAGGTTTGACAGGATTTTCATTGTCGATACTTTCCTTGAGGATCAATTTGACCTCCCTTGAAGAGATATCTTCTCCGGTATTGGTCTGCATAGCTTCCGAGAAGAAAAATTTGAGCGGGTAAATACCAGTGTTGGTCTGTACATACTTACTATTACTTACCCTGGAAACAGTTGAGATATCGAATCCTGTTCTTTCTGCCACGTCTTTCAGGATCATGGGTTTGAGCTGGGTCTCATCCTCTGTCAGGAAAAAATCATACTGTAAGTTCACAATCGCCTCCATGGTACGCTGCAGGGTGTTCTGGCGCTGTTTCACCGCATCGATAAACCATTTGGCTGAGTCTACTTTCTGTTTCATAAAAAGGATAGCTTGTTTGTCGTCGTTCGACATGCTCTCCTTGTTTTCGTTGTATCCCTTGAGCATTTCCGAGAAAGATCGGTTCACCTGTAGGCTGGGAACATTACTGTTATTGAGTTGGATAGAGACCTCTCCATTGTAAGAGTCCACGATAAAATCGGGAGTGATATTATTCATTGCGGTCTGCATTGTACCGCCCAGCGCGTTGCCCGGTTTAGGGTTCAGAGAGGTGATTTCACGGATGGCTTCGCGCAGTTCATCCTGGGTGATATTCATCTGTCGGATGATCTTATCGTAATGCTTTCGGGAAAACTCTTCGAAGTAATTGGAGAGGATCTCTTTGGCATGTTCTACTGCCGGAGTGGGTTCATACCGATCCAGTTGAAGCAGAAGGCATTCCCGCAGATTCCGGGCTCCCACACCAGCCGGTTCCAGATCCTGAATTTCATACAGCACATCTTCCATTTGCAGAGGAGATACCTCTATCTGTTGCTGAAACAACAGGTCGTCTGAGATCGATTGCAGGTCGCGTTGCAGATAACCATTCTCATCGAGATTGCCAATAATATATTGTGCGATCAATTGCCTTTGGTCATCCAGTTGTAATAATCCGATCTGTTCCTGCAATGAGTCACTCAATGACTTGTCGTCGTAATAACTGATCTCGACTATATTGGTTTCATTCTTCCGGTCGCTTCCATTCAGCCGATAGTCCGGTATATCATCTTCTGAAGCATAATCCCCAAGAATGATCTCTTCCTGTGAGAGAATATCTTCCGGGACATCGTTGTTCTCCTCTTCTTCGCCCGCAGGGCCGGAATCCGAGACTTCCAGGGCGGGATTATCTTCTATCTCCTGTTTGATACGGTCTTCCACCTCTACCGAGTTGAGTTCTACCAGTTTTATTACCTGCATTTGCAGAGGCGAAAGGCGTTGAGTTTGTTTTAGTTCCTGTTGTTGTTTCAGAGCCATAAACGCAATTGAAATAGTCTAAATGTTGGAGGCAAAGATAATGAATTCTATTCCATAAAACAATCGTCATAACCTGCCTGGCAAGTGAGGGGGGCAAGGGCGTATGAATCGTATTCATCATAGGCGGGGCCCGGTATTCCGTTAATTACGATAATCCTGTCGAGGCGTACCTCATCGCCATTCTCAAAGAGAAGAAAAAGACCCTCCTGGCCTTTATCATCTACCTCGATGATCTTTCCACGCGACTCTTCCAGTTCCGGTTCACTGGCAAAAGCAAAATAGATCACTCTTGCATCATTTTTTTCCATCTCCCGCTCAAAAAGTTCAAAATAGCCGGGATCGACGGGCATATATTTCGGTTTCATATCCTCAAAATGATTTATAGCTCGCTTTATTGTTTATTCTATATCCTTAGTTATGTTACACCTATAAAACAATTGCTTTCCCCATTCGGTTCATCCATACAGTTGTTGTGTATTTGGATACATTAAAATAATTACTTAAATGTGAAAAATTAAAACTTTTTATTACCTTTGAAATGTAAACAATGCATAAAACTGAAATCGCAATGATATTCAAATTTTTAATCCTGTCTGATGAAGTCGATAACTTCAAAAGAGAAATTAAAATCGATGCGGATGCCACGTTCCTGGATTTTTACAATGCAATTATAGATTGTACGGGATTCAGTAATAAAGAGATGGCGTCGTTCTTCCTTTGTGATAATAAATGGCGCAAGAAGCAGGAAATTACTCTGGTGGAGATGGATACCTATTCCGATGAGGACTCTTATATTATGGAAGAATGCATTTTGAGTGATTATCTCGAAGATGAAAAACAAAAGCTGATGTTTGTGTTCGATTATTTTAACGAGCGCGCATTGTTTATTGAACTGTCGGAACTCATTCCCGGTAAAAATCTAAAATCCCCTGTCTGTACACTCTCATTGGGTGAAGCTCCAAAGCAAATCGCAGATATCGAGGTGATGAAAGCAGACTCTGTGTCATTAGATATAGGGGAAACTTTTTATGGTGACGAAAGTTTTGAATTGGACGAATTGGATAGGGAGGGATTTGAAGGATTAGATGATGCCCCGGCAGAACCTGATACTAACGATTTATATTAATACAGTCGATAACACTATTATTGTTATTCAGCTTCGCGTTCTTCGGCACAATAACTGAACAACCATCGAACAACAACCGGATATGAATACGCTCCTCGTGCTTCTTGGCCCTACAGGTGTTGGAAAGACAGAATGGAGCCTGAGAGTTGCTGAAGAGTTGGAATCTCCTATATTATCTGCTGATTCCCGTCAGATATATAAGGGAATGACCATTGGTACGGCCGCACCGACCTCAGCACAATTAAGTCGGGTAACACACTATTTTGTGGGTGTACTTTCTCCCGAAGATTACTATAGTGCCAGTGAATATGAACGGGATGCGCTTTCACTGCTTCAGGAATTATACGGACAGTATCCGGTTGTAGTGATGACAGGTGGTTCAATGATGTACATAGATGCGGTCTGCAAAGGTATTGACGATATCCCCACCATAGATGAAACACTCCGTAAGGAATTACAGGAAATTTATCGGAGGGATGGTCTCGATCCAATACGACAGCAATTAAAAATACTTGATCCTGTTTTTTACAATGAGGTGGATTTGAAAAATCCCAAGCGAGTGATCCATGCTTTAGAGGTATGCCTGATGGCAGGAAGGCCATACTCATCACTGCGTACCAATCCAAAGAAAGAACGTCCGTTCCGGATTGTGAAAATCGGTTTTACACGTGATCGTGAAGAACTATATGACCGTATCAACCGGCGGGTGGACCGGATGATCGAAGAGGGATTGATAGAGGAGGCAAGAAGCTTCTATCCACAGCGGCATCTTAACTCGCTCAATACTGTAGGGTATAAAGAACTTTTCGACTATTTCGACGGGAAATATAGTCTTGGGTTCGCGATAGAAAAAATAAAGCAACATTCCCGTAACTATGCCCGTAAGCAGCTCACCTGGTTTAAAAAGGACAAAGAAACGATTTGGATTAACCTGTCTGATGAGAACCAGGATGTAATGAAAAGAGTATTCGCACTATTTGTTTAATAATAAAATGATCGAATTATGAGAAAATTAAACTTGTTAATTCTGACACTGTTCGTTTCGGTGATTGCTTTTTCTCAGCAAAACAATCTGATAGATGTCGTATACCTCAAAAACGGGAGTATCTTAAGAGGCATCATCATTGAACAAGTCCCGAATGAGCAAATTAAACTGCAAACTTCTGATGGCAGTGTTTTCGTCTACCAAACAGATGAAATAGAAAAAATTGTCAGAGAGCCTGTTTCATCCCGCAATAGAAGAGTAGCGGGTTTGAATGACACTGGCTCCAGAAGAGGTTTTATTGGATTGTCCTTAGGAGCTGCTATCCCTGTGGGTGACGTGAGTGATTTAGGAGCTCAAATTTTTTTCCGGGAGTTATTGGTTTATTCGGAAAATTATACTACTTTTGCATCGCTTTTCGGCAGAGAGAACATTCTTCCTTAGCTCAGTTGGTTAGAGCATCTGACTGTTAATCAGAGGGTCCTTGGTTCAAGTCCAAGAGGAAGAGCAGAAAGGTTAAATTTAAAAAGTGAAATATTCTTCCTTAGCTCAGTTGGTTAGAGCATCTGACTGTTAATCAGAGGGTCCTTGGTTCAAGTCCAAGAGGAAGAGCGGAAAACGGGTCGAAAGGCTCGTTTTTTTGTTATACTTATTTGATTGATAATTGACAGTTGACAGTTGACAATTGACAGTTGATACTTGGTAATTTGTAATTGGTAGTTTACTGTCTCTTAATCCGTAATTCTTATGAAAAAAGTATTGATTACGTATCGTTTGAAGCCGGAAGGGTTGAAAACCTTGGAAGGAAAGTATGATGTTACACTTCCTACCGAGAGATCATATTTCACCAAAGAGGAGGTGCTGGAAATGATCCCTGATTACGAGGTTCTTGTCCCTAATTTTAGTTTTTATACTGACAGGGAAATTATGGACAGAGCCGTAAAATTAGAACTGATTTCTAATTTCGGAGTGGGATTCAACAATATCGATGTGGATTACGCTACAAAAAAAGGAATTGTGGTCACCAATATTCCTAACAGTACGCGTGAGCCTACAGCTGAATTTGCTTTCGCACTTTTGCTGGCTGCCGGTCGCCGTATTGGCTATTACGATCGTAAATTACGCACCCCTGAAGGTGTAAGCTGGGGCGTTTATGCTGAGAGTGGCATGCCGGTATATGGAAAAACGTTGGGTATTATTGGTATGGGACGTATCGGACAATCGTTGGCGCGTCGTGCCGTGGCATCGGGTATGGGGATTATTTACCATAACAGGAATAGGCTGGATAAAGCTGTCGAACAACAATATAATGCCCGGTATGTGGCATTTGAGGAGCTATTGAGAACGGCTGATTATATTTCGCTGAATGCGCCTTATACACCTCAAACGCACCACATGATTGCCGCGGAACAATTAAATATGATGAAACCTTCAGCAGTATTTATCAATACGGCCCGTGGCAGTATGGTAGATGAGAAAGCACTGGCAAAAGCTCTGAAAGAAAGCAGAATCTGGGCTGCAGGGCTGGATGTGTTCGAGAATGAACCGCATATTTTACCGGAATTACTGGAACTCGATAATGTGGTGCTTGCTCCCCACGCCGCAACCAGAACCATAGAGGATCGAATCAATATGTCGATTGAGATGACGCAGAACATTGTGGGATTTTATGAAGGTACCTATTCCGTATCACGGGTGAATTGATTTTTTTGTAATGACACATACACATACTTTATCGAATGGTTTACGCATCATTCACCGTTCTTTTCCATCCGACATATCCTATTGCGGGATTGCTGTGAACAGTGGAACCCGTGATGAATTTCCTGCTGAGCAGGGTATGGCCCATTTTGTGGAACACATGCTTTTCAAAGGTACGGAGAAGCGCAGGGCCCATCATGTTGTCGACCGGATGGAGAATATAGGAGGAGAGCTTAATGCTTACACTTCCAAGGAAGAGACGTTTGTGTACGCCGCATTTCCGGAAGAATATTTACCCCGTACCATGGAACTGTTGAATGATATTGTTTTTCACTCCCGGTTTTCCGACCGGCAGATCGAGAGGGAACGGGAAGTGATCATCGATGAAATTCTTTCATATGAAGACTCACCTTCGGAGCTGATATATGATGATTTTGAGAATCTGGTGTTTGCCGGCCACGATTTGGGGCACTATATACTGGGTGATCCTGAAACACTGCAATCATTCAATAGCGGGAACATGAAGCGTTTCGTTGAGAGACAGTATCGTCCGGATAATATGGTCTTTTTTTCTTTCGGGAAAACCTCTTTTTCAAAAGTCGTACGGATGGCCGAAAAGTATTTTTCGTCTGCATTAAATCCGTCGAATGGAGCATTACCCCTTAAGCAGCGTATATCCCCGGCTATCCTGGTTCCCGAAAAGACGGAGATGCAAAAAGATACATCCCAGTCGCATGTCGTGATGGGATGGCGTACATTCAATATGCATCATCCTGATAAATATGTATTGTATATGATCAATCACATACTGGGGGGAGGGAGTCTCAACAGCCGGCTCAATGTTTCACTCAGGGAAAAACACGGGTTGGTCTATCATGTGGAATCAAATCTGACATTGTACTCCGATACCGGCCTGTTCACCATCTACTTTGCTTCCGATCCGAAATTCAGGGAAAGATGCCTTAGACTCATCAACAAAGAAATTGAGAAGATCATTCAGACTGAATTAACTCCTACACAATTAATGCGGACCAAACGGCAGTGGAAGGGGCAGATGGGTATTGCTGCGGAAAACCATGAAAACAATACCTTGGGAATGGGGAAAGCTTTTCTGCATTTTGACCGATACACGCCGTTGAACGAGGTCTATTCCCGGATCGACGGGATCACACAACAGGAAATCAAAAAAGTAGCCAACGAAATATTCTCTGTACCTCACTTCGAGTTGAGCTATGTATGATCTGTGACTGTAACTGTCTTATTGTTTGTGTTTTCGCCTATTTTATAACTTAATATGCTACAGTACAGTGAAATAGTTAGTAGTGGTATATGTAGGATTCCCAGAAATACAGTATGAGGATTGAGGAATGAAACCATATTGTAGAGACCTATAATTACCCCGATAAGTGCTGTGATGCGATAAGTAACAACGTTTATATTCGGGATATTCAGCTCACGGTCACTATGCTTAGTCCATATCGTTCTGTCACAGCTATATTTTGGATAAAAGTAAAAAGGATATAACTGGCTGCGACATATATATTGAAAATAAGTTTCATCCTGTTTTTCAGTATAACCAGCAGGACTAAGATTAAAAGGGATAAAGCTTGGAAATAGATATTGTAATTGCCGAATCCCATCTGAAGTGAATTTTGAAGTGTAGTGTAAATAATACTACTAATGGCGTCCGGTTGAAAATTCTTACTTGCATACGGCATCAATAAGGATTGTGATGCCACTAAGACGACAAAAAACCACCATTTCCTTGAGATATGATCCAATTTTCTCATTTTATTGATCTGTTAAGTTCATGGCAAAATTAAGGTTTTCGGTTCACTGATAATTGTAAAAAACGGTCATCCTCGTTTTTTAACAGTTTCTTGGGAGACTCTCCCGTATATTTTTTGGTCTCTTTAATGTAATGAGATTGATCGTAATAATTTAGATCGGGATATAAAGTGCCCTCTTTGATAGATTCAAAAGAGCTTCTCAACCCATCCATTCGGGAGAATGGTATGTTGAATATCTTTATCCTTGCTTTTGTATTCCCAGAAGCATTTTACAAAAGATGAAAGTTCCTTGGGTGGCGTAACCTCTTTATAGTTCATTCCGTTTTATTGTCTGGAGAACAAAAATAGAGAATAAAAAGCAAAGAGTATTTTTGAAGGTATAGATTAATTCTATTGAACAATAATACCGGTCACGTGTTTTACCCCGTAGATTTTGACTTTTGGGTACGAAGGTCCCGACTAAATAATATTCGACTGTCGGACGTTGTATCAAAAGCTTTAAACCATTTCTGAAAGAAATAGTCTGAAAGCGGACGAAGGCATGATCTTCAAATAACGAACTAACTAATTTCTTTAACTAAAAATGACATTATGAGAAAAATGAAATTTTCACTGATTGCAGCGATGCTTATCATGGTAACGGCTGCGAGTGCTCAGGTAAACCTTGGAGTAAAAGGTGGTGTGAACATGTCGAACTTTTATGGTGACGAACTGGACGACAAAAATGTAAAGATCGGTTTCCACGTAGGTTTGGCGGCTGATTATGAATTTATGTACAACAGCGCTATTCAAACAGGGTTGTTCTTCACTACCAAAGGATTCAAGGCAGAGAATACTGACTTGGATGCCAAATACACTGAAAACCTGATGTATCTGCAACTGCCGGTTCACTATGCGTATAAATTAGATGTTTCACCTGGAACGCGAATCGTGTTCCATGCAGGCCCTTATGCAGCATACGGAGTGGGTGGCAGCAGAAAGGCTTCGGTTGGTAATATCTCCGGGGAATGGGATGTTGATAAGATATTCGGTGATGGCAACAGGCAGTATAAACCGTTCGATGCCGGTTTAGGTCTTGGGGTAGGTGCCGAATTTGGTCCTATTCTGATAGATCTGGGCTGGGATATGGGATTAGTGAATATTTCCAACGTCTCCGACGGAAATATCAAAAACCAGAACGCTTACCTTTCTGTGGGTTATAAATTCTAACCATAGCCCAAAAAATAATTATAAATAGATTATTAATAGGATGACTCTCTACCAGGGTCATCCTTTTTTATTTCTCTCTAATTTTCCGACCGGGATCAATATTCTTCCGGATTATTCATTATATTTGTAATTCACGTGTATAAATTACCTGCAACCGATATTCACGTTGTACTGACAATAATACTACTGAATCATGATAAGATATTTTCTTGCTACAATTATCCTTTTGGGAACCGGGTTTGGCTATTCGCAGACAGCGCTGCAGCGTTTTATTAATCATCCCTCACTGAAGCATGCTTCGGTAGGGGTCTCCGTCGTGGAACTGAAGAGCGGTCAACATATTGTTTCACACGACGCGGAAAAATCACTTACACCGGCATCGACACTAAAACTGCTTACCACCGCTACGGCGTTGGAAACTTTCGGAGATAATTACCGTTATAAGACCGAAGTGGGTCTTGATGCAAATGACCCGTCACGTATCCTGGTGTTTGGCTCCGGCGATCCCACACTGGGTAGTGAAGCCTTCGGGGAAAATCGGAATGCCTTTTTTATCAATGGTACCGAAGCACTCGCCAAAGTACTTCCTAAAGACAAGGAGTATACCATTTATGTCGTGGATAATCTGTTCGGTTATGATGGTGTCGCGCCCGGATGGACATGGATAGATATAGGAAATTATTATGCTGCAGGCGCTTATGGTATCAGTATTTTTGACAATAGCTATCGCTTGTTTTTTAATACGACTGACAGAAATAGTTGTCCTCGTATCCTGCGTACAGAGCCGGAAATTAAGGGACTAACCTTTCAGAATTCGCTTTCTTTGAATAGTACAGGGAGTGATAACGGATATATCTATGGTGAACCTTTCTCTTACGATAGGGCGGTGCGGGGAAATATTCCTGCAGGCAGGGCAGAGTTCAGTATCAAAGGGGATATCCCCGATCCGGGGCTGTTGTTAGGACAAACATTGGCTGATTATCTTTCCCGTGCCGGTTTTCAGATAGGAAATGTGGAAACGGCGCGTAATGATTATCTTTCGGGAATTTGTGCGACAGACCGGAAATCGGCTCCTTATCGTGTCGGAAAGGTGATATTTACACAAGTATCGCGTCCCGTGAAGGATATTATCCGGGAGATAAATGTGGAGAGTAACAACCACTATACGGAGCACCTTATCCGTACCATGGGGCGTTATAACAAAGGTGATATATATACTGATCCGTTAGAGGCCGGAATCGAATATACAGAAGAGTTCTGGAAAGAAAGAGGGATTTCAACCTCCTCATTGCAGATGTTTGACGGTTGTGGGCTGGCTCCACAAAACGCAGTAAGTGCACAATTTCTGACCGACCTGTTGGTATATATGTACAATAGAAGCAGTCATTCCACAGTATTTTTCAACTCGCTGCCAAAGGCAGGGCAGGAGGGTACGCTCCGGAGTTTCCTCCGGAATACGAAGCTAACCGGTAAAGTTGTTGCTAAAAGCGGTAGTATTGGCGGAGTACAATGTTTTGCCGGTTATCTGATTGATGGCAATAAGAAGTACGCATTTACCGTGATGGTAAATAAGTTCAACGGTACCCGCCTCCAGGTCAGAGGAGCCATTGAGCAGTTTTTATTATCGATAGATAACAATATTTGAACCCAAATTTCTACCATGAGACTCCCTATAAATGATGGCATTTTTTTAAGAAAATCCCAATTTTAAGGGATTGAAATGAGTGTTCGAAGGCAGTAATTTTGTGAAAAATGTAAACACAATACTGCCTATGAGACAAAAAAAAAGAGCGCTACTTTACATAACACTCTTTTTTATAATTCTACAAAAATCTTGTCGTCCCCGCTTGAGGAGTTATCTTACGATGCTGACCAGTTCAACTTCGAAAACCAGCGTGGTGTAGCCAGGTATATTGTTGCTGCCATTCGCCCCGTACCCTAAATTCCAGGGAATCCAAATTTCCCATTTATCGCCTACCTGCATGTGTTGGAGCGCAGTCCTGTAACCATCAATCAAACCGCTTACGGTAAAGGTACTGAGAATATTGTTCCTGTTTTCTGTAGGGTCGAAGATATATTTGTTAATAATGGTTTGGCCCTGATCGTTTTCATAGGTATCGGGCTTTGACCAGTCATATTTGTACCATCCTGTATAAAGTACTCTTACCTTGTCGGTAAAGGCGGGTGTTTCTCCGTCTCCCGGCTCGATCTCCTTAACCATAATATAGCCGGCGGTTGATGCCGAATTGATCCGGGTATATCTCGAATCAGCAGCAATTTTCGCAAACTGTGCTTCATTAGCGTTTTTCCATTGATCGTCGAACGTTTCCGTCTTGTCGCATGTGGCAAAGAGGATAATCGCGCAAAAGCTGAAAATCAGTGATAGTTGTTTCTTCATTGTTGTGGTTTTTTATACTTTATACAGCCAGTTGTTTCAACAAATTCTTCATATCCGTTTTTTCGGAGATGGTTTGTTGTAGTGAATCGATAGAAACTCTTTCTTGTTCCATCGTGTCGCGGTAACGGATGGTTACCGTGTTGTCCTCGAGTGTCTGATGGTCGATGGTGGCGCAGAAAGGGGTGCCGATGGCATCCTGGCGGCGGTAGCGCTTGCCGATGCTGTCTTTCTCGTCGTATTGGCATGCGAAGCTGAATTTGAGATCATCCATAATCTCCCGTGCTTTCTCAGCCAAACCATCTTTTTTTACCAGCGGTAATATGGCCAACTTGACCGGCGCAAGGGTAGGGGGTAGCTTCAACAGTACACGGATCTCACCGCCTTCCAGTATCTCCTCGTGATAAGAACCTGCGAGGATTGAAAGGAACATCCTGTCCACCCCGATAGAGGTTTCCACTACATAAGGCACATACGATTTTCCTTGTTCCGGATCGAAATACTGTATCTTTTTACCGGAATATTTTTCATGCTGGCTCAGGTCGAAATCGGTACGGGAGTGAATGCCTTCCACTTCCTTAAACCCGAACGGCATCTCGAATTCAACATCAGTGGCGGCATTGGCATAGTGCGCCAATTTGTCGTGGTCGTGGAACCTGTATTTTTCTGCGCCGAAGCCCAGTGCCTGGTGCCATTTCATCCGGAATTGCTTCCAATGTTCAAACCATTGCAACTCTTCACCGGGAGCGACGAAGAACTGCATTTCCATCTGTTCGAACTCCCGCATACGGAAGATGAACTGACGGGCTACGATCTCGTTACGGAACGCTTTTCCTATCTGGGCGATACCAAACGGGATCTTCATGCGACCTGTTTTCTGTACGTTCAGGAAGTTCACGAAGATACCCTGCGCCGTTTCGGGACGAAGATAGACCTTCATTGCTCCGTCGGCTGTCGATCCCATCTCTGTAGAGAACATCAGGTTGAACTGACGCACTTCCGTCCAGTTACGCGTGCCGCTTATGGGGCAGACGATCTCACAATCGAGAATGATCTGACGAAGATCTTCCAGATTATTATCATTAAGCGCTTTGGCGAAACGGGCGTGGATTTCATCCCTTTTCTGTAGGTTTTCCTGCACGCGGGGATTGGTCTCACGAAACATCGCTTCGTCGAACTGGTCGCCGAACCGTTTTGCCGCTTTCTGCACCTCTTTCCCGATCTTTTCGTCGTATTTGGCGAGATGGTCTTCAATCAGTACGTCTGCCCGGTACCGTTTTTTACTGTCTTTGTTATCAATAAGCGGATCATTGAATGCATCCACATGCCCTGATGCTTTCCAGATGGTAGGGTGCATAAAGATGGCGGAGTCGATGCCTACTACATTTTCGTGCAGCAGTACCATACTGTCCCACCAGTACTTTTTGATATTGTTCTTGAGTTCCACACCCATCTGTCCGTAATCGTACACGGCGCTTAACCCGTCGTAAATCTCACTCGACTGGAATACAAATCCGTATTCTTTACAGTGCGATACCAGTTTCTTAAAAACGTCGTCCTGTGCCATAAATTTCGATTGCATGCTTTCGGCCTGTACAGTGACAACCGTTGCCTGCCTTACATATTACTTGGTTTATTTCTTAGCTGTTTCGACCTGCAAAGTAAGCTTTTTTTTTCCATATTTTAGCTATCATTCTTCTTAAAGATAAATAATGATGGGCTACAGCGCAGACACTACGTAGAAAAATACTACCTTTGCCATTGTAATATTCGATTACAGTTGTGAAGATCCGGATTAGAAGTGAAGAAGATTGGAAGTCAAGAATTCATTTTTCACTATTCACTATTCGTTTTTCACTATTAATTTACAACCAGTCTTCAAAAATTATCGAGAAAATATGGCAGGAGGAATGAAATCGTTGGCAAAGGAGACTTTCTTCTATGGGATAGGAAGTGTCTTGCCTAAACTCCTTAGCTGGTTGTTGTCACTATACTGGGCATTCGCTCTGCCGGAGGTCTCCGATATCGGGGTGCTGACCAACTTTTATGCCTGGGTGGCACTTTTGCAGGTAATCCTCACTTACGGTATGGAAACCGGATTTTTCCGTTATGCCAA
The DNA here is from genome assembly GCF_034331125.1 of Proteiniphilum sp. Taxonomy (NCBI): domain Bacteria; kingdom Pseudomonadati; phylum Bacteroidota; class Bacteroidia; order Bacteroidales; family Dysgonomonadaceae; genus Proteiniphilum; species Proteiniphilum sp. The sequence continues at coordinate 22,399 of NZ_JAXQGC010000043.1, read as the reverse complement.
TAAAGAGAATGACCCCGTGAGGGTCTTCTCCACCACCTTTATCAGTATTGCCTTCACAACATTGCTCTTTTTCCTGGCTGCACTGTTATTGTTAGAACCTGCGGCTTTCGCATTGGGAGGTGCGGCGATGAAGCCGCATTACCTGCTTATGCTGGTGATCATTCTCTGTTTCGACGTGTTGGGTGCTATCCCCTTTGCAAACCTCCGCTTTAAGAAGCGGCCTATCCGGTTTGCAGTAATCAAGCTCATCAATGTGGTGATGACCATCCTTTTCAACCTCTTCTTTTTCCTTGGCTGCCCTTGGCTGCAAACCCTGTTTCCTGATGCTTTTTCCTGGTTCGATATCAGTCGTGGTGTCGATTACGTATTGATCTCCAACCTTACCGCTTCTGTTATCCAATTCCTGATGGTGTCGCCGGAACTGAAGATCAGGTTTACATTCGACCGGGAATTATTACGCCGGATGCTGCGCTATTCTTTCCCTATCCTTATTCTGGGTGTGGCAGGTATATTGAACCAGACAGTGGATAAGATTATCTTTCCCTGGGTCTACCCCGACGAGGCTGCAGCATTTACACAATTGGGGATTTACGGACAGAATTTTAAGATCGCTGTCATCATGGTGATGTTCACCCAGGCCTTCCGTTATGCTTTTGAACCCTTTATATTCGCGAGGAACAGGAGTGCTTCCGATGATCGCCGGTCGTTCAGTGATGCGACCAAATTTTTCATCATTTTCGGATTGCTGATCTTTTTAGTAACGACCGGTTATATCGATATTATCAAGAAGCTGATCCCTGAAAATTATCATGTGGGGCTGAAAGTGGTTCCTATTGTCCTTCTGGGTGAACTCTTCTTTGGGGTCTATTTCAATCTCTCGTTGTGGTATAAACTCACCGATCAAACCCGGTGGGGAGCATATATGTCAATCTTTGGATTCATCGTCACCATAGTAATCAATATTCTTTTTATTCCCCGGTTTGGCTATATGGCTTGTGCGTGGGCTTCATTTATCGCCAACCTTGCCATGATGCTGGTTTCTTATTTCCTGGGACAAAAAAATTATCCTATCCCGTACAACCTCAGGTCGGCCGGATTTTTCTTCCTGCTATCGATAATCCTCTTCGCCGGGATTACACTGACATACAATAATATACCTGAATTATGGCTGCGATTACTGATCAATACGGTGTTGATCATGCTATATATCTTTGTGGTTGTTAAAAAGGAACTGCCTTTACGGGAATTGCCGGTGATTGGGAAAAAATTAAAAATTAAGAATTAAAAATTAAGAGCTAAGAAGTGACGAAGTCAGAAATTAGAAGCTAAGAATAATCTGGAATCTGAAATTTGGAATCTGAAATCTGGAATTTTGAAATTGAAAATAAATTTATGAAGAAAGTAGGTTTGTTGGTCGCGATATTTTTGGCGACGTTGACGGTGAAAGCCGATGAGGGTATGTGGTTGCTCAAGGAGTTGAACAGCGAGAGTGTTGCCCGTATGAAAGAGTTGGGATTTACTTTTCCCGTAGATCAATTATATGATGAGGATAATCCGTCGTTGAAAGATGCGGTGGTGATCTTTGGCGGAGGATGTACCGGCGTGGCGGTCTCCGACCAGGGATTGATATTTACCAATCACCATTGCGGATACGGGGCTATCCAGAAGTTGAGCGCGGTGGAGCATGACTATCTGAAAGACGGGTTCGTAGCGGAAAATCAGGCAGAAGAACTGCCTGCCGATGGCTTGACTGTGTCGTTCCTGAAATCGATGACGGATGTGACGGACCGGATCATGGCCCATGTACCTTCTGTTCTTAGTGAGATACAACGCGAACGGGCGATCGACTCTCTTTCCACTGCACTGATAGACGAATATGAAACAGATCCATTTACCCATGCCCGCATTGTCCCTTTCTATTCACGCAACAAATACTACGTTGTGCTATATGATCAGTTTCGTGATGTACGCCTTGTTACGGCACCTCCTTCTTCAGTCGGGAAATTCGGTGGTGATACCGACAACTGGATGTGGCCGCGCCATACCGGTGATTTCTCGGTATTCCGTGTCTATGCGGATAAAGATAACCGTCCGGCCAACTACAGTAGCGAAAATGTACCTTATCAACCTAAATATGTAGTCCCTGTATCGCTCGACGGCGTGACCGATGGAGATTACGCAATGACAATAGGTTACCCCGGCAGTACACAGCGTTACATGTCGTCGTGGGGAATCCGCCAGCGGATGGAGTCGGAGAACAAACCCCGCATCGAAGTGAGGGGAGCCAAACAGGATATCTGGTGGGATGCGATGACCAAAAATGATACCATCCGTATTAAATATGCCAATAAATATGCCGGCAGCTCCAATTACTGGAAGAACTCCATGGGAATGAACGAAGCGCTTACCAATCTGGAAGTGCTGCCCGAAAAGGAGAAGCTGGAAGCAAGATTGAAGGAGTGGATCAAAGGCAGTCCTGTCCGCCAGGCCAGATACGGCAGTACACTTTCCACACTGGAGAGTGCCTATACCGATTCCGGTGATCTGGCGCTTTATACCACCTATTTTCTGGAAGTATTTAATAACGGAATCGAACTGATACGTTTTGCCAATACCATCCTGCAATTCGACAGTGACGGTACCGAAGAGGACAAACAGGATTTTATCAACGACCGCTTTATCGAGTCGTATAAAAATTATGAACCGGCACTGGATAAGAAGGTACTCCCCACATTGATGAAACTCTATGCCGAACGTGTTCCCGAACAGTATCATCCTGATATCTACCAAAAGGTGAAGGACGAGTTCGGTGGGGATTATGAACAATATGCCGACTGGTTGTTTGCCAACTCCCGCTTCACATCGTTAGAGGAGTTGCTGGAACTGCTGAAGACGGCAGATACCCAGTCGCTCACCCAGGATCCGGCCATGGAACTGGCGTTGTCGACTGCTGATATGGGATATGAGTTGTCGGGACAAATGATGTCCTATTATGAGAAAATGCTCAGGGGTGAACGGGAATTTATGGCTGCCCTTATGGAAATGGATGCAGATAAGACTTTCTACCCCGATGCCAATTTCACCCAGCGTATGAGTTACGGGACAGTAGGGGGATACCAACCGCGCGATGCCGTCTGGTATGATTATTATACTACCTCGCAGGGGATATTGGAAAAACAGAAGCCGGGCGATCCCGAATTCAATGTGCAGGAATATATCCTGGATGCCATTCGTTCCGGCGATTTCGATCGCTATGGTGATCCGGAAGGACTAATGAGGGTTAATGTGTTGTCGAACAATGATATCACCGGAGGAAATTCCGGCAGTCCCGTGCTGAATGGGAACGCAGAACTGATCGGACTGGCATTCGACGGAAACTGGGAGTCACTCAGTGGAGACATCCTCTTTGAACCGGAAATGCAACGTGTGATCAGCGTGGATATCCGCTACGTATTGTACATGATCGATAAGGTGATGGGAGCATCCCATGTGATTGATGAGTTGAAAGTGGTAGGGAAGTGAAGAATGAAGAGTGAAGAGTGAAGAGTGAAGAGTGAAGAATGAAGAATGAAGAATGAAGAATGAAAAGTGAAGAAGTAAGCACTGGGAAATATAGAAATTTATAAGTATAAGAAGGCCCCTTATTGGTGTTGATTTACCAATAAGGGGATTTATTTATAAGGAAAGGTGAGGTGTTGATTTATGGGGAATAGGAGATTTTTAGCGAATTCAATGATGATGCCCGCTGTGCAGGCTGAGATAGTACATCAAACCTAAACCTGCCAGGATCACAATCAGATGTAACAACAAATTCCGTTTCGCGGTTTCTTTCAGAATTTCCGGTAACAGACTACCCGCGGCAAGATAAATAAATCCACCGGCTGCAACCGGTAATATGTAAGTAGATAAATGTCCTATGCGATGTCCCAGCCATAGTGTGAGAGCAGTCCCCAGAATGGCTGCACAGGCTATTCCAAAATTAAATAATAATGCTTTTCTTTTAGAAAATCCTGCACGGATCAAAATTCCGATATCACTCACTTCCTGAGGGATCTCATGCATAATAATGGCTAACGTTGTTGCCAGCCCCAATTCCGGCATCACCATCCATGCCGCACCGATCAGAATACCATCAGTGAAATTGTGAATTCCATCGGCATAGAGGCTCAGATATCCATAGGGCTTTATCCCCGATGTATGGCTCTTTGGATGCGTATGGGACTCGGTATCGGTATGGATATGTAATACCTGATCGATGATGAAAAAGAGTAAAAAGCCCGCTAGGATGAGCCATGAAGTAAGATAGACCGACGGAAGGTGAAAATAAGATTCGGGGACAAGATGAAAAAAGGCATTTCCCAGTAAAGCTCCTATGGAAAAGCAGATCAGCAATGGTAATATCTGTTTTAATACTTTGGTTTTAATGAAAAAAAGGAACGCCCCGACAAAAGAAAGCAGACTCACGACGAGCGTACTTAATAAAGCATATAACCCTATGTTATCCATCATTTTTTCAATTTTAAAATCAGTTCTTGGTTGTTTCAATCGGAAGTGGACTATCTTACGACCTTTACCAGTTCCGCATCTTTTAACAGATACATCAGGTGTTCCGGATCATCCCTGTTGATACTGAATATTCCTTTGACTTGTATATACCGGTCGGTGCGGACACGTTTTAAATCGTGGTGTCCCTCTTTTACAGATATTTCCATCACGGATTCAATTCCTCCCACACCGCAGAAAAAACACATGTAGGAAGGTGTTTCGGAGAGTGCGAAAATAGTCCCTTCCACGTCTACCGGCACATAAAATCCCTGTATGATAACAGTTCTGTTATCGAGGAATTCTATCTGCCTTCCGAATTCAGGCATCTGGTAATATCCCGAAAGGGAAGCTATGTATTTTTGAGACCATGTTACATCTTTCAGCATGTCCCAGGAAACGGTCTGCGGTTTCGGCTGTTGTGCATTTACAGGGAGGTAGATTGCGCACAGGAGAGAAAATAGAAAAATAGTTTTTGTCTTCATATGTTTTTTAACACTAAGGTTGTATGGAACATTTGTCTGTTCGTTTCATTCGCTAAGAGTTTTGGAGATATCTGTACGCATTGCTTTTATGGCAGGAATCAGTGCCGATAGCAATCCGATTATCAGTGAAACAAATAAAAAATAAAAATCGTTGATATTAAACCAGTGCTGCAAACTATAATGATAGTTGGTTTCAGTATAATATGAAACCAACAGCATGCCTAACCGGCTCAGTACCAGTCCTAGTAGATAGCCTATGAATGCGATGCTTATCCCTTCCAGTATAACAAGTGAAAACAGTTTATTACGGTTTCCTCCCATCGAACGGATGAGGGCAAGCTCATATCTGCGCTCTTTTAACGAGTTGAGCAACGAAATAAAAATGCTGAAAGCAGATATTATAATGATAAAGCCTGCGATAAGACGTATGGTATGCACTCCGACTCCCATCAACGAATACAACCGGTTTATCTCCAGTGCCGGCGATGCTGCCTGCATATTCGTGGAAGAGTTAACCAGCCGTGGCAGGGTGATCGCTCCCATCGGATTGGTATATTTAACCAGCAATAGGGTGATCTCTTTGTCATCGGCGCTATCGGGAGCGTGCTCATGATCTTGCTCATGTGCATCCGCATCTGCATCTGCATGCCCGTGCTCATCTGCATGCCCATGTTCGTGTTCGTCCGCATGAGTCTGGTCATGAGGATGACCGTGAGGTTCTTCCGCTTCTGTAACATGTGCGTTTTCGGACTCTATGTGTTCGTCATCGTGGTGCTCATGATGGTGTTCATGGATTTTCCACACACTCGCGATATTTGTAAGGATCAACTGATCGAGCACCGTCCCCGTTTCTTCGAAGATACCTGTTACAATATATTCGTGCTCATCGTGTGCATGTCCTGCTTCTTCTATAAAACCGTGCACACCCGTAAAGCTGTCTCCAATTTTTAATCCTGTCTTTTCCGCGACTTTTGATCCTATGTTTGCTTCAAAATCGGTTTTCCACAACATTCCTTCCTTCAACTGCCCATGATAAAGTTCCGGGAATGTCTGGTCGGTACCGACTATACGGAATCCACGGTAACTATCACCCAATGCCAAAGGAACCGCCTGTTTGATCAGGGGATTCTTTGTCAGTTCCAGGGCCTCCTTGTACTGTATATTTCCGGTAGGATGGTCGATATGGTAAATCCCCGCTAAAATAAGTTGTAAGGGACTCCCTTTCGCTCCCACTACAAGGTCGATGCCGGCCACGTTATTATTCAGTTGGTTTTCTATTTTCTCTGTTGTGAGAAACAGGAAGGAGATAATGGCGACACCTGTGGCAAATAAAAAAATATTCAATATGGAGGACAAGGGCTTTGCCTTGATTTGTTTCCGGTTCAGTGAAAATATATTCATGATGTAATGTGCATAAATTAAGATGAGACAATTCTTTGTCGTGGAGGGGTAGTCCCTGAAGAGTTTTATAAGAAAATCCTGTTTGGAAAATGATCCAGCAACCGTTTATCGTGGGTGGCGATCACAAGGCTTGCCTGCAGTTCCTCTGCTTGGCGTTTGAGTAGATTCAATGCCTCCTCGCAATTTTTGTCGTCGAGGCTCGATGTCGGTTCATCGGCCAGGATAAGGGCGGGCTTATTGATCACTGCCCGTGCAATCGACAAGCGTTGTAATTCTCCCTGGCTCATTTGTGACGGCTTGCTCTTTGCTTTGTCTTCCAGATTTAAAGAACGAAGCAGGTGGTTTATATCTTCATTTTCTGTTGTCAGATTATTTAGATACCGTGCTATCTGTAAGTTTTCAAATGCCGTCAGCCATTGTATAAAGTGCGGTTTCTGGTAGATGATCCCGATATTTTTTCCCCGGAACCGATCGGCTTCCTCGTTTTTTAACCGGATCGTATCGGTTCCCTGAACGGTAATTTCCCCTGAATCGGGTCTTAATAATCCGGCGATAAGGTGCAGAAAGGTTGTTTTTCCACAGCCCGACGGCCCCATGATGATGCAGTGATTCCCCGGGGCGCAATCGATATCGGGAAATGTGAATGCGACCAACCTATTATAGGAGAAAATCAAATTCCTTGTTATAAGTGCTTTATTATTCATTTTTATACAAAGTTTTTCTGAAACGGGCATGAGAATTGTTCTCACGCATGAACTTTTTTGTTAAGCTAATGTAATCAAAATAACATTCCCGGCACAAAAGTAGAATAATATTTTATAAATGCAATATTGTTTCATTTGATATTTTATTACATTTGCATTGTTTTGGCAAAGGTCAAACAAAAGTATATTAAAAAATCATCTTACAAAAGGAGAAAAAATAATTATGAGAGATGAACGAATACCGGTTACAGTCCTCAGTGGTTTCCTGGGATCCGGGTATTGTCCGCGTTAAAAGATCAAGATGAATAATGATAAGGAACACTTCAATAAGATAATCTAAAAAAGCGCCATTTTGTATTTCCATCGCCCGAACTTACGGGCGATGTATATGATAAATGATGAAGCTTACTATCACTTGTTCTTTCTTCTGTTGACGCCATATAAAATAGATAAATGACCTAAGGTTGTGTTTTTAAGCAAAAGGAATCAGCTCTTTTGTCGGATCAGGGAAAAGCTTTCAATGAAAGCGAAAGGGTGGCCTATAGAAATTCTTTGGATATTGTCTGAGCCGTGATTAAGCATAAATTTTCACTTCACAATATGGATTTTTTGTACTTTAGTACCGGATGATCCAGATACAGGGGATTAAAATAGATGAAAATTAGATATTAATATCTCTTATAATTATGCAGAAGGGTAAAAAAGTGGCTTTGGTTTTGGCAACAGGTGGTGCAAGAGGATTAGCTCATATTGGTGTTATAGAAGAGTTAATCAGACAAAATTATTCTATTTCTTCTGTCGCGGGTTGTTCAATGGGAGCTTTTGTGGGGGCCGCTTTTGCTTCGGGTTATTGGAATGAATGTAAAGAAGTCCTTTGCAATATTAACAGAAAGACTATTTTCCAATTCGTTGATTTCAGCTTAAGTCGGAAAGGCATTATTGGTGGAAGGAAAATGTATAAAAAGATGGAGCAAATATTTTCCGATACCAAGATTGAGGATCTGAAAATACCGTTTACTGCAGTTGCGACAAATATATTGAATCAACAAGAAGTTATTTTCAACCAAGGAAAAATTATTGATGCTTTACGGGCATCCATTTCCCTACCTTTTATCTTTAAACCGTATGAATTTAATAATATGTCTTTAATCGATGGTGGGTTATTGAATCCATTGCCGTTGGACAAAGTTTCTCGTACGACTGATGATATTCTGATTGGAGTGTCTGTAGGTGCAAAAAAGAATGTGCTGAAAACATACAATAAATTCTCTCTTTTGATGGACTCGGCTGCCATGATTGTTCAGACCAATATCAGAAAGAGCTGTATAGAGATTAAACCTGATCTTATGATTGAGGTTCCTGCGGGTGATTACAGTATCTTCAACTTTAAAAAATATACTGAATTGGTAGAGGAAGGAGCAAAAGCAACTCAAAAAGCATTACAAGCTTACTCTCTCCCCGTTTGACATAACAGAATAGTTCAATTTCATTAGTCATTTTGAATCGCTTTAGCTTCTAGATTTCCAATTCTCGTAACGGCATAATACAAACAAGTTTGTTTCTGTTCGTATTACTTAACGAAAATGTTCATTATCTTTGTGCTCCGTTTCAGATTTATGCCCAGTGGTTATTTGGTCCACAAGCCACGTGAATGAGGATTATGAATCAATCGAAACAAATCAAATCAGCAAATCAATTAGTAATAGTTATAAGTTGTTAGTAATTAATAATTTGTAATTTGTAATTAAATAATATGTCCGACGATAAAAAGATTATTTTTTCCATGGTTGGCGTGAGCAAAACGTTTCCGCCACACAAACAAGTATTGAAAGATATTTACCTCTCCTTTTTTTATGGTGCCAAGATCGGTATTATCGGTCTGAACGGCTCGGGAAAGTCGACGCTGTTGAAGATTATTGCCGGAATAGAGAAAGAGTATCAGGGTGAAGTAGTATCCGATAAAAGCTTCTCGGTCGGTTACCTGGAACAGGACCCTGCGCTGGATGCCAATAAAACGGTGATTGAAATTGTCCGTGAAGGTGTACAGCCTGTGATGGATCTGCTGAACGAATATGAAGAGATCAACCTGAAATTCGGACTTCCTGAGTATTATGAGGACGAGGAGAAGATGAATTCCCTCTTCGCCCGTCAGGCCGAATTGCAGGATAAACTGGATGCTGCCGACGCGTGGAATATAGATAACCGACTGGAACGGGCAATGGATGCCTTGCGCTGCCCTCCTGAAGAACAACCGGTACGTGAATTGTCGGGAGGTGAACGCCGTCGGGTGGCGCTCTGCAGACTGTTGCTGCAGGAACCGGATGTGTTGTTGCTGGATGAGCCGACCAACCACCTTGACGCCGAATCGATCGACTGGCTGGAACAACACCTTCAGCAGTACAAAGGTACAGTGATCTGTATCACGCACGACCGTTACTTCCTCGATCATGTGGCAGGTTGGATCCTCGAACTGGATCGGGGCGAGGGGATACCCTGGAAAGGAAATTATACCTCATGGCTCGAACAGAAGACCAAGCGGATGGAGCAGGAGGAGAAGCAGGTGAGCAAGCGCCGTAAGACGCTGGAGCGGGAGTTGGAATGGATCAATCTGGCACCCAAGGCACGCCAGGCAAAAGGAAAAGCGCGTCTGAACTCTTATGAGAGGTTGCTGAACGAGGATCAGAGGGAGCGGGAAGAAAAACTGGAGCTCTTTATTCCGAACGGCCCCCGGTTGGGAAATAAGGTGATTGAAGCGATAAACGTGAAAAAAGCATTCGGTGACAAGTTGTTATTCGATAACCTGAACTTTATGTTGCCGCCCAACGGTATTGTGGGGGTAATTGGTCCCAACGGTGCGGGAAAAACCACCCTCTTCAGACTCATTCAAGGGATGGAAACCCCAGATGCGGGAAAATTTGAGGTGGGCGAAACGGTGGTAACAGCTTATGTGGATCAGGCACACGAAGCCATCGACCCTGAGAAGACAGTTTACCAGGTCGTCTCCGGTGGTTCGGAATTTGTACGCGTAGGCGGAAAAGAGATCAATGCCCGCGCTTATCTTTCCCGATTTAACTTCTCGGGTGCCGACCAGGAAAAACTGTGCGGTGTACTGTCGGGTGGTGAACGGAACCGCCTCCATCTGGCACTGACACTTAAAGCAGGCGCTAACGTACTGTTGCTCGACGAACCGACTAACGATATCGATGTGAACACTTTGCGTGCATTGGAGGAAGGGTTGGACAACTTTGCCGGATGTGCCGTAGTGATCTCGCACGACCGTTGGTTCCTGGATCGTATCTGTACCCATATCCTCGCTTTCGAAGGCAATTCTGAGGTATTCTATTTTGAGGGTTCCTACAGCGAGTATGAGGAAAACAAGAAGATGCGACTCGGGAACGAAGAGCCGAAAAGGGTGCGTTACAGGAAACTGTGATGATTTAACGATTTGCTGATTTGGTGATCCTGACAAGTCGGGACAAGTAGTGCTGATTAGTTAAGTAGTGAAGAAGTTGAAAATTCATTTTTCACTTTTCATTTAAAAAGTCTTGGCTCTCTTAAGAAACAAAGGTTTCAACGTATTTTTTGAACGGTAAAAACGTTCTGGAATGCTTGGTTCTTGGTTTTAAAACCGGAGAAGATGAAAAAAATTTCAATATTATTGTTTTTCCTGTTTTTGATAAGTGCCGGTGTTTCGGTATTTGGACAAAACACGCTACTCAAAGGGGTGGTGACGGATGCAAAGTATCACACTCCGGTACCTTATGCAGCGCTCTTTATCCAGGGAACCTCTATTGGAACCGTAGCCGATAATACAGGAGAATTTTCGCTTTCTGTTCCCGATTCAATTACCGACAGGCGACTGATGGTCGCAAGGGAGGGATTCCAACTGATGTCCCTTTCTTTGGATGAGCACGAAACGGAGAGACTGATCGTGGCGCTGGAACCGGACGACTATGTGGATAGAGTTCGTGCGATACAGGATAGTATAGCCGTGAATTCAGGAGCCTTCGGTGCGTTTCTTGCCAGAGCGGTAAAGTTCGTGACAAACGACTGGATTCCGCTCGGAGATCCGGAAACTAACCGGTTCGACTTTGGAAGGATACAGACTATTCCCACTTATAACCCTATTGAAGGAATCCGGCTCAGGGCAGGTATTGCCTCCAATTCCAGGTTGAGTCCCCACTTTTTCGTGAAGGGATACCTGGCATATGGTTTCAGGGACCAACAGCTTAAATACCGTGGTGAGGCCATCTACTCATTCAACAAAAAAGCCTATCATGAGGATGAGTTCCCGAAAAACAACCTGAGATTGGTGTATGAAAACGATCTCTATTCTCCCGGGGATATGCATCCTTATGCCCTGAACGACCTGCTACTGATCACTTACAGGCGATCAAAGAATGAAGCGACCTATCGTAATTTTGCAGAGCTTAATTATGAGAGGGAGTATAAAAACGGATTGGTACACACATTCCGGGTGAGACGGTCACGGTTAGTCCCCCAGGGAAAATTGCAATTCGACCAGGATTTTGAAGAGGGCAAAGTCCTTACAAGGGGCGAATTAAATACTACCGATGTAGGTGTACTACTGCGCTATTCGGTGAGAGAGGCCTATCATCAGCAGAAACGGAAGAGAATACCTTTGGAGATAACTTCTCCGGTCTTTTTCCTTTCCCATATGATAGGTGTTGATGGTTTTATGGGTGGTGAAGTAGCCTATCACAGGTCTGAATTTTCAGCCCAGAAGCGTTTTTTACTGGGGAATGCCGGTCGTTTGGATGTGGTAGGAGAGGTGATGAAGGTATGGGATAAAGTGCCTTTCCCATTACTGGTGTATCCTAATCAACGGTACCGGTACCATATTGAGAATAACTTTTTTTTCCTGAACCGGCCATTGGAATTTGTGGCCGACGAGCAATATACGTTGCGGATGACTTTTGTGGGAGATGATCTGCTGTTGGCAAAAATGCCGGTCGCAGACATGTTGCAATTAAGGGAACTGGCCTCATTAAGGGTTGCCCATGGCCGGCTGAGTGATAAAAACAATCCGGCGGTTTCTCCGAGTGGACTGTACCACTTTCCATCCGTTTCACATCGATACGACGATGTTCCTTATGTGGAAGGAACCATCGGTATCACCAATATTCTAGGGCTTTTACGTGTGGAGTATGTCCATCGTTTTACCTATCGGGATCATCCTGATGCCCTTCTCGGTGCTTTTAGGGTAGATGTAACGTTATGATTTGTTAATGTGGTGATTTGATGATTTGTTAATGTTTGGTGTACCAATTAATTAGTCATTAGTAATTTGGTAATTTGTAATTGGTAATTTCCTACATAGATATGGTAAAAGATAAAGAGATGAGTAATGGAGTAGAACCGATAAAAGGTAGGATAGCCGACATTTGGATCAATACGTTCTGGAAAAACCCCGATCATTTGTGGGCATTGAAGGTGACCGTATCCATTGCTTTCCTGCTGATCCCCACCGAGTTGATATTCCATAACTCCTTTTTTGGTACGACTCTGGCACTGGGAGTGGTGGCGATGGCATTGGGAGAAACCGATGTGCATCCGAAAGGAAGGATCAAATCTTCCTCCATAGCGCTAATACTTTACGTAATTACCAGTAGTTTAGTGGCTATCTTTCTACCTCTGCCGGCCTGGTTTGCTATTGTGTTGCTTGTTCTCTCCTTTTCCCTCCTTTTGATTGGAGGTATCGATTCACGGATGCAGGGAGTTACTTTCGGGACAATGCTTATTTTGGTCTATTCCATGCTGGCGGCTGAAAACAGTGAAAAATGGTATTATCTCCCCCTGTTTTTCACCCTTGGAGCCTTTTGTTATGCCGTGATCTCTATCCTGCTACTTTACTTCAGGCCTTATCGGCTATTGCAACAACAGCTTGCCCGTGGGTTTCACTTCCTGGCAGAATATATCGACCTGAAGGCAAATCTATTCCCCAGCGATCCTCAGGTACAAAAAGTGATCAGGACCCAACTGGCACAAAAAAATATAAATCTGGCGCAACAGATCGAAGCATGCAAGAACGATCTTTACAGCTATTCGGAAGAATGCAGTCCTGAAGCACTTCCGGTGGCGGATCATTACTATCGTCAATGGTTTTTGTTGCAGGCCATGCAGGAGAGGGCCATATCGAGCCATGAGCAGTACGATTTATTATCGCGCCAGGTGAAAAATACTGATTTGCTGGAAGGATTCGGAAAGCTGATGAGGGAGATTGCAGCGGCAGTTCGTCTCTATGCCGACTCCCTGCTGACCGAACGACCTTACAGGCATCCATTCTCGTTGAAATGGACGATAACGGCGCTACGGGCAATGCTCGATGCGGAGAAAGACGAACCCTATTATCTTACTTTGTCGTTACTGCTGAGAAACCTGACGGGATTGGAAGAAAATCTCCGGGAGAATGAAAAAACCATCGACCAGATAGATGTGACGGTCTTTCATTCCCGGAAGCCGGAGAGAACCGGTTTGAAGTCACTGTTGCATGCCACTCATCCCCGTTTTCGCTTTGCAGTGAGGCTTACCTTGTGTTGGATGGTGGGATATGGGATCATGCTTTATTTGAATTTCGGAAAGGGTTCGTGGATACTGATGACATCGCTGATTGTCGTCCAGCAAACCTATAGCGCCACGCGTATCCGCCTCTTTCACCGTGTGTTCGGTACCTTGCTGGGAGTTGTTGGAGGGGTCGCCCTGGCACAACTGCTGCCCACCACTCCGGGACAGATACTCTTGTTGCTCACCTCCATTTACTTCTTCTTTTACTGGCTGAAGAAAAACTATACGATCGCTGTCGTCTTTATCACTATCTTCGTGCTGGCAGCTTTCAATTTGCTTTCTAACCAGGGTGTGGCCGTAATGATACCCCGTATCATCGATACACTGGTGGGCGGCGCGCTCGCCTATCTGGCTGTACGCTTTATCTGGCCCGATTGGCAGTATAAGCAGCTCCCGGGGCTGATGCTGAATGCGGTGGCAAAAAACAGGCGTTATTTCGAGAGCATCTATGACGGTTCCGTCTCCGAGGAGGATTATCTTCATAACCGGCGTACCGCTTACAATGCCGACAACGCCTTGACTTCCGCCTGGAAATGGATGCGGCTGGAGCCCAAGAACAGGCGCGGGTATCAGGATAAGGCTTTTAACCTCACTAACCTGAACCATGCCCTGCTGTCCTATATCTCCGCTTTCGGTGTCCATAAGTCGGCCGGCGACCTGTCGGAAAAAGAACTTGATTTCTGCCGTGATGTGAGCGATGTACTCCGGCTGGTTTCGGAGATGTTAACCAACAACGCCGATGAAAAGCAGATTGAGGACAGTTTCCGGAAAGCAAACTGTTGGGACGAACAGATCGACAAGATGATGGATGATGCCGGAAACCACAGGGTAAGGCTTATCTACAATATCGCCCATGTTTCACGTGAGTTGCTGGCAGAGGCAAAAGGGATTGTGAAACTGTATGAGGTATAATATGTTTTTTGAAAAAATCACAGATCAATAATTAGCAGATATCCTCTATTTTTTACGGTTTGAATATGTATACAGGGATCGTTTCCCAATATCTTTCTCAATCTGGAGACCAGATTGTTCATGGATGCTTCGGTTTCGGAATATTCTTTTCTCCATACTTTTCCCGACAGTGTTTCATAAGATATTACGTTATCCCTGTTTTGTACAAAAAACAATAAAGTCTCAAATTCATGAGGGCTCAATTGCTTTACCGGAGTTGCCCGATAACGCAATTCCCTCGTTTTAACGTTTAGAGAATAGTCACGGCCTATCTGAATGCCTGAATGATCCTCTCCGGGATGTGCAAAACGGTCAATGAACACTTTTAATTCCTCCATGTCGAACGGTTTACGGATATATCCTACGCCACCGGTACGTACCCCCCGGGCCACGCTCTTGGTATCGGTATGCGAAGAAATAAACAACACCGGAAGCGACGGATAGATTTTAAGAATATCTTCGGCACATGTAATGCCGTCCTCTTCACCGATCTCCACATCCAATACCAGGATGGAGGGTTTGAACTCTTCAATGATACTATTGATGCCGGCAAGCGAATTTTGAAAATGTACCTTGTAGCCGTCAGCGGCAAGCGCTGTGCTTACCAGATTTCCCAGGTCGGTATCATCGTCAACCAGTATCACTTTAATGGGATCTGTCATAATAAAAATTATTGAGATAAGATGATCGTAAAAGTACTGCCTTTTCCCGGTGAACTTTCCAGGGTGATCTTTCCTTTATGCGCATTGACCACCTGTTTTACAAAAGTCAACCCGATGCCGTGGTCTTTTAACGTGGAACCCGTACCGGAGCGGTAAAATTCCCTGAATACTTTTTTCCGTTCTTTTTCTTCCATCCCTTTACCGTTATCGGTAAAAGTAAGGATTGCCTTGCCTTTGGTTGTTTCCGCGGTGATCCTCACCTCGGGCTTTTCACCCGAATACTTTATGGCATTATCGAGCAGGTTGCGTACGCAGCCGTCAAAATAAACCGGGTCGGCCTGTATCGTTACTTCCGTTTCCGGTTCAATGGAACAGGCGATTTTTTTATCGGCATACACCACCTCCAGTTCTTGTATTATTTCGTTGCACCGCCGGGAGAAAGGGTAAGCAGCGGGATCTATTTGCAAGACGTTATTTTCGTTTTTTACGGTCGTCAGCAATACGCCAATCTTGTCCGAAAGATATTTCACCCTTGTTTTCGCGGTGTGCAGCATGTTTTTCTTTGCGGCAAGCGGTTCATTTTTTTCAAATATCCCCAGCATGGTATACACATACGAGAGGGGTGATTTCAGGTCGTGCACAATGCCGCTCACCGCCTGTGTGTGTGCTTCCAGCGCTTCTGTTCTTTTCTTCAGCTGCATCAGTTGGTACAGCACAAGCAGGGAAATAAGCACGACCGCTACGGCCGAAAGCGTTGTAGTGGAGCGCAGCCGTTGTATATACACCGCCGGTTTGAACACTACGTGAGCCATATAGCGGTAAGTTCCGGTCTCTCCTAACGGAATATTTACGGTAATACCCGTATCATTATTTTTTAAGACTGTATGGGCTTTCCTGTCCGCATGTAATTCGCGCATCACGGAGTCGTTCATAAGCAAACTCATGGAATAGTCCGCGATTTCGGGATAATGTATAAATTCTTTTCTGAAGAGGGAGTCGATAGGTTCCAGCGGTATTTTGTTATCATGCAATAACTCTTCGGCAAAGGCGCCTACCAGGAAATTGCCCAGGTTTTTATCCGACCGGTACTCTTTGGTATCGAAAGAGCCCCTGATAATTCCTCCCGGAGGTAGGCTAGAAGGATCGAGAGGAATAAGTTCGAAGCTCTGTCTATTCGCATCTCCTTTTTTACTTAATTCCCGGGAAAGGCAGAACGGCACAATACTTCTTAAGCTGTGCTGCAAATCTGTTTCAAAGCGCTCTTTGTCGCGTATCATCAGTTGCCTTACCCACACTATCTGTGATACAATGAGCAAGACTATTGCCAATAAGGATATGATGAGCAGCAAATATTTTTTCATGACTCGTTTCATACACAATTATAGCACCTTGTGCAAATTTAAAAAGAAAAACAGGAATACAGATGTGCCATATAAAGTAAAACACACACAAGAAGGAGGAATATTAGTTAAAAAAGCATAATAGTGTTTGTTTTGTTAGATTGGTTAGACAAATGTTAGAGATTTGTTAGAAACGGTTCCAAAAAAAGGCTCCAACTTTACTCCATTAAAGAACTATTAAAGAATAACGTATGAAGAACCGGAAAACAAGTATCGATCACATGTGCATGCCATGTGCCGATGTATTACAGAGTGCAGCTATGGCACAACTAAAAGGAGGTACGACAAGTGCTGAAGAAGAGTATGACATAGTTTATATTGACGGAAAACCCTATTTGGTTAGAAGAAACAGTGCAGGACAAATTATTGAAATGAAACCGCTTTAGTAAAGACAAAAACCAACGACGGTAAAACGGATTCAGAACCCGGGAAGCCTAATACTAAGGGCCAAAAAAGGCCGGTAGCAGGAAAAAAGCCTTCCCTTACCAGGAAAGCGAACAACCAAATTGAGACCAATCAACCCTGATGTTTAACTAAACCTACAAGAAAAGGCACTGCAAAGTTAACACAACACACGGTAATTTCAAACACCCAGGGGTTTGGGTATAACAGATTTTTACCGGAAGCCGCCGGGACAGTGAAGGGAAGTAGCTAAGAGGCGAAAAAAAACAGTATGTTTGTGATATGCTCGATAAGATATGCCTCGTGAAGAGATATAACTATCTGATGAAATTTTAGTGAATAATAATCGGAAGTCATTCCGAAAAACGAGATAAGTATAAAAAATTAAAAAAATATAATTATGAATACTTTAATGACTTTATCAATCGACATTATAGATCAGTTAAACGTGGATGAAATGATGCTTTTACATGGTGGCTCTGGAGCTAGTGTTGCTGCTGTAAATAACGGTGACGGAGTTTGCTATGGTGGCCCAAATAATGGCAGTGGCACATGCAAGCCTATAGAGCAAGCTGAATAATTGATCGATGAAAATGAACCGGTAAAGCAAGGGAAAATCCCTTGCTTTATTGCCTTATGGATAATTTGTCCCCGCAATTATTTATTCACTACAAACAGATATTTATTAAATAATGGATAACTGAATGTAATGTCAAAGTAGAGAAATAAACAAAGAATCGAAGATACGAAATGAGAATTAACGGTATACCCATTTATATAAGTATATCAGCAAAATAAATAGAATAGAAATGAAAAAGAATTTTTACTTGTTTCAAGAGGAAATCTCGCCACAAATTTATTTGCATTACAATTCTTTTAGCAATGAATTTCTTTTATTGAATCACTACTGGACACTTAGATCCAGTTGATTTTTAATTGTTTATAATCGAGCTCTTTGACATTTTTGTAATCGCAATTCGTAAGTATCTCTCTTATAGGAGTTTTGTCCAGTAGGGAGATGCTGAGTATTTGCAGAATTTCGTAGATTGGACGCTCAACTTTCAATTCGTAACCAATCGAGGCTACCAGACAGTAAGCGATGATAGCACAATATAATTGGATTTTAACGGCGTTGATGGTCGTTCCCCAGAAGCTTTTTACTTTCAGGTGTTGTTTTATCCATTTGAAGAACAACTCAACCATCCAGCGCTTTTTATACAGTAGCGCTATCTCGACGGCCGTCAAGTCCATGTTATTGGTTATAAAAACGAAGATCCTGCCCAGTTCGACGTCGTGATACTTGATTCTGCGCAGTTTGCCGGGATAATCCTTTTGCTGGTAGAATCCCTCCAGTTTCCCGATCTGGTCGCATTGCACACCCGTCGACTTGTCAACTTCCCGGGAATACATCCTACGGAACTTGAAGTTCTTCTTGGCCCGCGTGACAAACCAGGCTTCGGACTCATTCACCCGGTACAACCTGTCAAAGTCCACGTATCCGCGGTCGAAGATATAAAAGCTCCCGGATTCATAATGAAGATAATCCATCGCATTCATATCATTGACCTTTGCACTGGTGATCAACACGAAAATCGGAATGGAAGTCTTCAGGTCATACAATGTATGCAACTTGATGCCTCCCTTGTGCTTGCGGAACTCCGCCCACCAGAAGACACTCAGGCACAGGTCGATGGTGGAGGAGTCAAAGGCATAGACGTTCCCGTCCACCTTGACTTCAAAGTCCTCCCTGTAATGACTTTGACGGGCCTTGTCCATCATCACATAGGCAAAATCCTCAAAGATTTTATAGCTACGGTTACGATTGGCTTTGCCCAGATTTGTCCGGGTTACGCTTGCCCCCAGTCCCAAATGGTAATATTTGGATTGATGGGCTTCCAAGCTCAACATCAAGTCCCGCATACTGTCACGGGCTGTCAATTGTCCAAAGATCATGCATAGCATCTGGTTCCAGCAGGTGAAACTTCGGACTTTCTTGTTTCCATCGTGCCTGGATACGATATGGTCAAACACCCTACGTGGTAGAAATTCTGTAAGCTGTGCGAAAATATATTTGCCTTGATTCATGATTTTTACTTTTGGGCAAAGTAAAATATAATCATCGCATTTCAAATCGTCACACAACTAAAATTTCTCAAAACTGCGATCTACAAAAGATTTCAAAGAACTATTTTTTTATTTAAGTGCCCACTAATGTTATTGAATAAAACTAAACATGAGATTTTCAATAATTATAATTGTGAGGATATTGAGAAATTTGATAATTCTCTTTATAATAAATTATTAGAGAATTATTTCATTGTTCCCGATGATTTTGATGAGTTTGAGGTAGTGAAAAACCTAAAAAGACAAATGCAATATAATTCCAATATGTATCAGATTATGATAAATACAACCTTGGATTGTAATTTGAATTGTTGGTACTGTTATGAAAATCGAATTTCAAAGAGCTATTTAAATGAAGACACAATAAAAGCGATTAAAAAAAACATTGAATATGAATATCAATCAGCAAGATATAATACCTTAAAGGTTTCTTTCTTTGGAGGAGAACCTTTACTTTATTTTGAAGGTGTAAAAAAAATACTGGATTATGCCAAAGAATTCTGCGATAATAAAGAGATCGCTCTTACTACTGAATTCACAACGAATGCAACCTTAATAAATGAAGAAAAGGTGGATTATCTAAAAAGTTTCAATTCATCTTTTCAAATAACACTCGACGGCGACAGGAAAGTCCATAATTCAATCAAAAAGGATATTCTAAATCCATCAACAGATACCTACCAAAAGACAATAGAAGCTTTACGTTTGATTAACTCTAAAATACCAAATCGAGGAGTGGCAGTCAGAGTTAATTTTGATAATCGAGCCTTAAGAAAAATCGATGAAATTATAAATGACATTGATTTCATGGATAGAAAATCAACATTTGTAATTTTAAAAAAGGTATGGCAAATTCCAACTAACAAAGTTGATAGAGAGCTTCTTCACTCGGCTATTCAAAAGTTTTTCGATAAGAAATTTTTACTCGACTACTATATTATGCCTAAAGGGTATCTATGTTTTGCAGAAAGGCAAAGACATACATTATTCAATTACGACGGTAAAGTATTTAAATGTTCAACCGTCTCATCTTTTGATGAAAAAGAATCACTTGGAAAATTGAATTTTGAGACTGGACAAATAAAGTGGGATTTAACCAAGATGGCAAATTGGTTCAAGGACATTACTCAAAAAGAATGTGAGGAGTGTAAATGGTTTCCAGCATGTTTTGGTCCATGTAACAAACAATTGCTAGCTAATACAGGGAAATTTATATGCACCTTTGATTCTATGAACATGGATTCCAAGGAGTATCTAATGTATTCTTTTAAATACCATTTACTAAAAGAGGAATTAAATCAAGTCGCACACCAGATTTAAAAATATTGGATATAAATATATTCTGATGAAAAATATAACCCTTATAATGTCATTTCTTATACTCTCTCAGTTGATGAATGCCCAATATTCATTCTCGGGTAAAGTTACAGATAAAAATAATCAACAACTGGCAGGAGTTCAAATAATTCTGTCGAAGAATGATTCACTATTTGCAGTTAGTCTAACTAATGAGCGTGGACAATTCAGCATTGGAAATCTCCCAAAAGCTGAATATTCATTACAGATATTATATCCTGGTTTTACTCCTATCGAAGAACAAAGAGATATCTTTAAAAATATAAATGCTGAATTTGTATTAGTTGAAGAAATGGATATTGAATTGGACGACGTTATCATAACGGCTGATCCAACTAATTTAGTGAGAAGAACGGCTACTGGTGAAATTTTCTACCTTTCAGAAAGTGCAAAAAACAGTGGAGATCCATATCGCGCTTTACGTGAAATTCCAAGATTAAATGTAAATGAATCTTTACAAACGGTAAGCATGATAGATGGAGGTAAATTATTGGTGCTGATTGATGGTAAAATTATTAACACCGGAATTACTCCCATTGATCCTAAAGATATTGAATCGGTTGAGGTTATTGATGTAGTAAGTGCACGTTATATGAGAATGGGTGTGAAGAACATACTTAACATTAAACTAAAACCCAAACGTGAACCATACCAATTCTTCCAAACAGCAACAAGACATGATGTTCCTTTGAGATATAGTATGGGTGTGGTTTATTTTGAAGTTGGCAATCCAAAATATTCGTTATATGGAAGAGGAGCCCTAGACAGAACAGTTAAAGATGATAGTGAATTCAGTACATGGCAAAAAGATATTGATTACTTTAAAGAGAGTGCTGGAGATTCACAAACCAATAACAAAGTAAGTATAGGGGAACTATTGTTTAAATGGAGTGTAACCGAAAACGATTATATAGCAGCTCATGTTTATGGAAAATGGAATGACAAGAATACAAAAACTTGGGGCGAAGGTATTTTTGATCGGGATCAAAAGGAGAATTTCTCCTTGACATCTGCCGATAATAATGTAGCTGATATCAAAACAGCAAGTTTATATTATAAACACGATTTTACTCCTGAAAAGACCCTGGAAGCTACTTTGGCATATAATAAAAACAGTGATAACAACAAAGGAGAACGATCCGAGACTTACCCTCATGATTTATACAATAATCTATTCGAGTATAGGAGTGATCGTTCTTCTGCTAACCTTAATATTGATTATTCATGGCAGTGGAATAAAGTAAACAGTTTAAATATCGGTAGTGCGACCAACTATATTAATGATAATATCAATAAGATTAGCGATAATGTACCAGTCTTTCACCATAAAGCATGGAATGAATACCTATATGCCACTTTTAGTAGTAAAGCGGGTAATCTTCTTTATATGGTTTCGGCGGGATTAGAAAGTATCATGTTAAAAGCGGGTGAATCTTCGAATCAGTATGTAAGGCCACGCGCATCATTAAGTGGAACATACAGAATCAACTCCAATAACTCTACGAGATTTAGTTATACTTTAACTAACCAGACACCAAACGTCGGACAATTGAATCCGTATAATACTTCGACTGATCCTCTAGTCATAATTAAGGGAAATCCTAAACTTCTGCCGGAGCAAACTCATAAGATAGAAGCATCTTATACTCTTAACACAAAAGGATTTTATTTTACACCATCCATTACTTATAATCTTTCTAACGATATAATTGAACCTTTTGGATATAAAGAAAATCACTACTGACCGGATAAAATTTCAGAAAAAAATGGGGCTACCGCCTCAAGGT